>NZ_LUUM01000245.1:0-1220 GCF_001644125.1 Methylosinus sp. R-45379 | reverse complement strand
CCTATGCGCATCTCGACAGGGCCGACGTTGCGGCCGGGCAGTGCGTTTTTCGCGGCCAAGCCATTGGCGCTATGGGGCAAACGGGCGTCACCACGGGTGTGCGTCTGCACTTCGAGCTCCGTGAGGCGATCGACCGACGCCGCTCCTGCCGCCGGAGCCTTGATCAGCGGGACTTTCCTCGCTTTACCGTTCTGACTCCCGACATGAGCGCGGCGCGCCAGAGCGTTCCATGATCTTTCCCAAAACTCCACAGGAGGTTACTCTGCGGCGCCCGAGGCGGCGCAGGAGACGAACCGTGCGGATGCCGACATTGCACCTGAAGTGGCGAGCGTTTCAGGCGTTCGTCGATGATGTCAGCAGCGGCAAATCGATCGCGGAATCAAAGCTTTTCCCGGAGCTGGCCGACCCTGACGGCGATCCCGATCGAAGCACGAAGGCGGATAGCAAATTCGCCAAGCGGCTCCGCGGCGACGTCGGGCTGGAGGCGGAATTCAGCGACGCGCTCGTCGATCATATGAACCATCAGATCTCGGGACTGCGAAAGCGCAAGGGCGTCGCGGGCAGTTTTCCCTTGCTGACGCCGTCCGACCTCGAGCTTTCGACATTCGGCTTTGCGGCGCGGCTGCTCGAGCTATGGCCCGGCGCCGACGCCTATACGCTCGAGCGGATGCACAAGAGCCTGTTGGAGGGGCTGCGGGCGCCGCCTTCGGACGAGGGGACCGCCGTCCCGGTCGTGGACCGTTTCGACATGACGAGAAGCTTCGGCCCAGACGTTTTGCCGTCGGGTGGACAAGGCCCGCTCGTTTTCGAGGTCGGCAGGCACAAAGGCCAGGTCGCAGTCCTCGGAGAAACGAAAACGCCCTTGGCGGCTTTCACGGTCTTCGTTCGCGACCCCGCGCCGGTCGGCAAGCATCTTTGGGAGCTCGCATGGGGCGAAGCCGTGTTGTGGCTGCCGGCTCCATCACGCCCGTCGCTGGACGGCGACCGCCTGCTCCTGATGTCCAGCCCGCAGCCCGTCCAGCCCAAACCCGGCCGCTTCACAGTGACGACCGCGCTGGTTTGGTCGGGGGAAGCATTGGACGAACTGGATCCTCGATCCAAATCCATACGCCCCGACGAAAACGAGACCGCACAGTTCCTCACCAAATTGGGTCGGTTTCACAAATATCGCCGCCATAAATGGGCCGGCGCGGTCACGACGCTGAGCGCGGAATATTTGG
>NZ_LUUM01000244.1:0-1182 GCF_001644125.1 Methylosinus sp. R-45379 | reverse complement strand
CGCCGAAGGATTTCATCGCCGCCGTCGCGCCACCGGCGTGCGCCTGGAAAACATCGAAAATCTGCGAGCCTTGCTGAATTGCAATCGTGAGCGGATTCATTCCCGATGCGAGCGATACGCCAACGTCCTGGAATTGACGACTCGGGTTCAACCATTCGTGTCTCGATAGGCCGACGAATGCGGCGTCGATTTCCGCTGCGCTCCGTTTTACCCCCGCGGACGCGCTGGCAAGCGTGCGCTCGAGCGCTTGCGTGGATGCAGTAGCGCCGGCCGTGTCGATTTTAACGCTACCGGCGATCGATTTTTTGAAAGCGTCGACAGACCCGGCGGCACTGGCGAGCACCTTGTCCAGGTCGCCGAGATCGGCGCCAAATTTGATCGATAAATCATTGTCGGTCATTGGCGCGGTTCCTTAGTTTTTCGTGGCGCTTTCTGCTTCACGGGCGGCGTGAGCGAGTCGAACGACGTGCATCGCCATATGAGCGGCGACAACGCGCGGGTTATCGCCGAAGGTGTTCTCGAGCAGCCATTTCGACGCCGCGGCGTCGAATCCGGCGAGGAGATCGGACGGACATTCGGCGAGGCGATTCTGCACCATTCGCACGACGTCTGCGCAGTTCTTTTCGACGTAAGATTCCGGTGCGGCCGATTTTGCCTTCGCGACTTTCTGAGCTTCGGCATAAATCGCGGCGCGCGACGACTTCAGCACCACCAGAACAGCGTCCGTCATTTCTTCAAATCCCCAAGTCACAAAGTATACGGCTAAGCTTGCTTCCCAACAATTAGAGCATAAAATCGCACCTAATTCGAGCTAGACTGTAAATAAATCGGATGAGACATGCCAAAATTTATGCCGGGGAATCAGTTTGGCGGCCAGTCTCCCGGTCGGCCGAAGGGCAGGCGTGATCGATTTTCCGCCAAGTGCGACGAAGCCGCCGAGGAACAAGGCTTGCGCGTGCTACAGGCCGCATTGGCGGCGGCCATCAATGGCGACACCCAAGCGCAGCGCATCGTGCTCGAGCGTCTTTGGCCGCGGCCGTCTGGCGTTTTCGTCAAAGCGGAATTGCCTTTTCTCGCGAGCATGCAGGACGTCGAGAACGCTTCGGCGCAGGTCATCGACGATCTCGCCAACGGTCGAATTCGAACCGACCAAGCCGAAGCGATCCATGCGGCGCTGCGGCG
>NZ_LUUM01000243.1:0-1143 GCF_001644125.1 Methylosinus sp. R-45379 | reverse complement strand
CGCGTGTGCGCTAACGCGTCTTGTCTACTGATCTCTAATTGTAGTTTAACTGCAATGACACTATCCCTTAAACTGAACAGTTACACAAGAACCTAAACAGATAACCCTTAAACTGATAGTTCAATTTCCCCTACGCTGATCCTTTCAAGGCAATCTGCCTACCTCGTAGCGTCCCTTGAACGATCTCCGACAGCCTTCCGCTGGCGTTGGTCTCTGTTGTGGTCTCCCATTGAAACTGGTCGTTTCCCTGCAAGTTAACTGCAATAACAATGACTTGTTGTCTACCTTGGTCGAGGTCTCGGCCTCTCAGCCTTGGCGGCCTGTCCCTCGGAAAACATGGGAAACCGTCGCTAGGCGTGTAATGTCCCGTAACTGGTTCGATTTGTCCTCGGCCAGCACCAGGGGCCGCTCCCACCTCGCAAAACGCGCTCTGTGCCGCTACAGTGCAGCTTCTAGGGGCCGTCTAGCTGGATAGGGCGCTGGTCTGATGCTCCCCAGCCGAGAGGACGTGACGCCACGCTCGGACTGGGACACGACCTAGGCCCTCAGATGGCCGCTAGAACCGCACAGGTAAGGCCGTAGAGAGGCTTTTGAGGAGTGGGCTGTAGTAGGTAGCGCGCGGCGCCTAAATCGCGTCTGTGCGGCTAGCGCACAGCTTAGAAACAGTTTCTCCGGTTTTCCGGGCCTTTCGGTAATGCGTCAGGCCACTGCGTTCAGCCGCAGGAACGCCCGGTGAGACAGGCAGTTGCGCCCCAAAGTCATGCAAAAACAGCACTTACGAACTTCGCCTTACTGATAACACCATGATTTCAATAAATGTTCATTGCGCGATGCGCCAGAAAGTCATCTAAAAATCAGCCATTTGGCCCTGAAACGGACCCTCACGGGCGGCGACATGACCGCGAAAGGGACCCTGGAATGTTTGGCGCAGTCGCCTGAGCGCGAAGTCAAAATTGAGAGGGCGCGAGCTTCCCCCGTGGCCCCCTGCCGATCGTGCCATCCGGCCGGGCGGGGGACGGGGCATAGGCGCTTGCACTCGCCGAGACGACGACCACGACCACAGCAACCCGCCACCACCACCACAAGGAAGCCCACGCCATGCCCGCCGAGACGATTGACGACCTGCGCAACGATCGCAACTTC
>NZ_LUUM01000242.1:0-1182 GCF_001644125.1 Methylosinus sp. R-45379 | reverse complement strand
GACGACAGGCGATGAGATCCGGAAGGCGCGCGAGGCGAAGGGCCTTTCTCAGGAGGCTCTCGCGGAGCGCATTGGCATATCGCAAGTTGCAATTCAGAAGATCGAGAACGGCAGTACTCGCAAATCGAAGTTTCTCCCAGAGATAGAACGGGAGCTCGATATGGCTCCGCACCATAAATTCGTCACGCTTGCCCCTAGCGACCCCTCCAAGCCGATGCCTATAATGGCAACTGCCGAAGACGGTAAGGGGTATTTGATTATGTCGAACGGCGCGATTGACTATATGGCTCGCCCCCCAGGACTCGGCGCGGCGACAGATGCTTATGGACTTCTCGTGTCTGGATACGACATGTTCCCGCGTTATCGGCCCGGCGAAACTCTAATGCTAAATCCAAAGCTTCCACCCGCCACGGAAGACGGCGTCGTCTTATTCGAGGACGGCGGCGGAAAGGCCCTTATTCGCGAATTCGTTCGATCTACTCCGACAGAATGGGTCGTTCGTAAATGGGGCGATAAGCCATGCGAAGAACGGCTTTCTCGCGCCAAATGGCTGCGCTGCGACACGGTCGCCGGCGTGCTGTCGCGGCGATGAGCGCGCCACTTTCGAACTGACGTCGCACGCGGATATCGGAGGCGAAACGCCTCTCCGTATGAGCTTTGCAAACGATCGAAAGCCATTCAAGGTCGCCCCAGCCGACCCGTGGCGCCGCGCGCCTATTGCAGCGCAATCTAAGTTCCCCCGCAATTCCAGGTAGTCGCTCGAGATTGAACCACCGCGGCTCTCGGCGCGATCCGCAATCACTTCATATCGTGCGCTAAAAGTTTTGGATGCGCCATTGGATGGACGGTAACGGCCGGGTCACGTTCAGACACTCCCCCAACCAGCCGCTATGAGCTGGCGAGCTTTCCTGTGGGAAATTTACGCATAACACCACTTGTCGTTATGGATAATTTTTCTTATTGCAACGGCTGATAACATAAGTTATCAAATTCCAATCTGCTCTTTCCATCGGTTCAGGGAGAGCCGTGCGTGCGCGTTCTCTGCGTTTCTGTCTCGCTCCCCATTTTTCGATGGAGCCCTCCCTTGGCAATCACCCGTAAGAGCCCTTCCCCTGTCGAGCCGCCCATTGCGAGCCGCTCGAAGCTGTCCAGCACGCCCCGCCGCCGCAAAAGCGCAACGCC
>NZ_LUUM01000241.1:0-1255 GCF_001644125.1 Methylosinus sp. R-45379 | reverse complement strand
GAACAGCAGGGCGATCTGCCGGTTCGAGCCTTCTTCCACCACCTTGATCGCGAAGGATTTGTTTCCCGACGGGCTCGCGATGGTGAGCGGGTTCATGGCCGTGCGTGATGCCCCGTCGTCCATTGCACTCCTTCCCGTATCTGGGACCGGAGGCGACGTGTCCGGGACGAGGAAATCGTAGGCCGGCTGGAACAGGCCCGCTTTGACGCAGACGGCGAGCACAAATGTGATCGCCAAGGCGATGTTGGCCCGTCGGACGTTCCGATCGATGAGAAAGGGCGGCGTGGGTCTCTGGCGCCGCCCCTCCCATGGATCCGCGTCGCGCGACCTGTCCGTCCAAGGCGGCTTCGACGCCTCGGCAGGAGGAGAGTCATCGAGCGTCGGCGCCCGTTTTCGTGGCTCGAAATACGGCCTTGGACGGTTGGCCGGCATTCCTCCCCATGGATCGAATCTGTCGCCCACGGCTCTCCTCCTCGTCCGCTCGAGAGGATATTTCTTGCTATGCGTTTCCTATCAGGCGTTGCCCATCGGTTTCCCCGGGGCTCGGCGCGGATTTCTCGGGTCGTCGCCCGCGCCGTCCTTGCGTTGTGCGAGCTTCGTGTAAATCTCGATGAAGCGGTCGGCCTGTATCGCAGCACGCGTTATGGCGTCGTCGAGGGCGCGCACAGGGTGCTCCCCGCACGGGTCGATGCCGAATTCGAGGAACTCCTCATACGCCATCCACAGCGCTTGGACCGTTTTGAGAGAGTGGCAGAGCGCGAGAACATTCATCTGGTCGGCTTCGTAAATCACATGATTGTAATCGGATCGATAGTAATGGTGTTTCCCATCTGGCAAGATGCTCAGAATGTATCTTCCCACATTGCTTTTAGGGATATGGATCCAATCCTCGGAATTCTGGTTGCTGTTCTGATCTTCTGCTTGCTTCGGCTCCAGAGACCGGCGCGAGAAGGCGAGGAAATGCAAAGCGGCTTCCGTGATGGCGCGTCGCACCACCCGATCCTCGCCTGCCTCGATATCGATCGTGGTGATATCGGAATAGTCGAGGCGGCGGGCGGCGGCGGTTTCCGAAATGCCCAACGCTTCGCAGCATTCGGTAAGGAAGAATGGGTGCCTACGGCTCGACGTGTAGGGAATGTTTTTGCCGAACAACGCCCTGAGAAGGTCGTCGGGACTGAGGTGGCCCTCTCGATAGATTTTAAAGAGGCGGTCGCGCGCATCACGCTCGGCTTCGGGGTCGGCCGCGTCTCGTGGT
>NZ_LUUM01000240.1:0-1053 GCF_001644125.1 Methylosinus sp. R-45379 | reverse complement strand
CAGCGTTGTGGGCTTCGAGTTCGCCGAGGATGCTCGGGCGTTTCTCGATGGCCTGCGAAAGCGTTTGGGCCAGTTCGGGCTCTCGCTAAACGAGGCGAAAACCCGAATACTGGAGTTCGGACGCTATGCAATCGAGCGCCGCGCTCGTCGCGGGCAACGCCGCCCGGAAACCTTCGACTTTCTCGGCTTCACGCATATCTGCGGGCAGCGGAGAAAAACTCGAAGTTTTATCGTACGGAGGTTGACTGTGGCGAAGAGGCTCCGCGCGACATTGAAAGCGATCCGAGCAGCCCTGATGCAACGTCGGCATGCGCCAATCAAAGCGGTGGGCGTATGGCTTCGTCGAGTTGTGCAGGGCTACCTGAACTATCACGCAGTGCCTGGCAATCTGAAAAGGCTCGGAATGTTCCGCGCCGAAGTCTGCCGGGCTTGGATGCGCGCTCTGCGACGGCGCAGTCAGCGTTCGCGCCTGACCTGGGAGCGCTTCCAACGCCTCATCGCGCTCTACATCCCCAAGGTCCGTGTTCTGCATCCCTATCCGAACCAGCGCTTCGCGTCATGACTCGAGGCAAGAGCCGTATGCGGTAATTCTGCACGTACGGATCTGTGCGGGGGGCGTGGGGCAACCCACGTCCCTACCGCGACCACCAAAGCGGGATTGCTGAGCGTAAAACGATGATCGACCGCAGCCGGCGTGTTCGAAACGCTCGCCCAGGATTTGCGAGCCGTGTTGCGGCTGGCGGCGGGACGCAAGGAGGAGCCGACGACGGCGATCATCGACAGCCGCACTCTGCGCTCGACGCCTGAAAGCGGCCCACGCGCAGGCTATGACGGCGGCAAACGCAAGCGCGGCTCGAAACTCCATATGGCGGTCGACTCCTTGGGCCATTTGCTGGCTCTGCATGTCCCGCCAGCGAATGTCGATGATCGCGCCGAGGTCGGAAAGCCCGCCGAGTCCGTGCAGCAGGCGACCGGCGAGAACATCGAGCTGATCTATGTCGATCAGGGATATACCGGGGAAAGGGCCGCCGACGCCGCGAAAGCGCAGGGCGT
>NZ_LUUM01000239.1:0-1206 GCF_001644125.1 Methylosinus sp. R-45379 | reverse complement strand
ACGCGCTTCGTCGGCGATCCTCTCAACAGCGTCAACAAGGGCTATCGTACGCTCTATGGGTTGAACTGGTCGCATGATTTCGACGAGAATTGGACGCTGACGCATCGATTCACCTTCGAGCACATGGCGTTCGATAATCGGACGATGTTTTTCGGCAAAGCGAACGCTGACGGAACATTGGGGCGCTTCTACAATCAGGCGCCCGACACGACGTCCGACCGCTATTACACGACTCTCAATCTCACCGGAAAGATCGACACCGGCCCCGTGCGGCACAAGCTGCTCTTCGGTTACGACTACTTCCACATCGACGACAAGCTCGTCGGTCTTCGCAATTGCTGCGTAGCGGCGTCCGCGTTCAATATCTACGCTCCGACCTATCTGCCCTACACCGTCATTCCGGTGTCGCCGGCGACGATCGGGCGGCTCGATCTCTCCCAGGAATGGCACAGCCTGTATTTCCAGGATCAGATGGAGCTTCCCTATAACTTCTTCGCGATGGGCGGATTCCGATTCGACAGCGCGACGGCCGTCAACAATTTCGCGAATGTGATCACCACGAAAGAGGATCAGGTCAGTCCGCGCGGCGGCCTGTTGTGGCGCCCCGCGCCTTGGCTCTCGGTATATGGAAGCTATTCGCAAGGATTCGGCGCGGCCAATAGCGTCTTTCGATCCGATGGCGCGCTCTTTCCCGCTCAAACGTCCGAGCAATGGGAAGCGGGCCTGAAAGCCGAAGCCGATGATGGACGTCTGACAGCGACTTTCGCCTATTTCGACCTGAAAAAGCGCAATCTCCCTGTGCCAGATCCTCTGAACCCGAACCTACGACGGACGATCGGCGAAGCCGAAACGCGCGGAATCGAATTCGATGTTTCCGGTGAGGTCCTCCCCGGGTTGAGAGTCATCGGCGCCTATTCCTATCTGCCTTTCGCGAAGATCACGAAGGACAGCGACGCCAGCGGCGGCTATCGCAATCAGGGCAAGCGCCTCTATCTCGCGCCCGAACACTATGGGAGCTTCTGGATGACATACGAATTCCAGCAGGCTTCGCTCCTCGGCTTGAAGGTCGGAGCCGGCGTGGTGGCCGTGGGGCCGCGAGAGGGCGATCAGGGCAATAGCTACCAGTTGCCCGGCTATGCGATCGTGAATGTGATGGGCAGCTATTCGTGGCGGATAGGGCCGACGCGCGTCACCGCGCAGCTCAAT
>NZ_LUUM01000238.1:0-1067 GCF_001644125.1 Methylosinus sp. R-45379 | reverse complement strand
ACACCGGCGAGAAGGCGCTCAACGCACGGAGACCGGGTTATGCGCCGGAGCCGCCGAAGGAAGTGCTCGAAACGCTATAATGGAATCTCATCATAATCGAATTTTTCGAAGCGCTCCCCTTGAGACTTCAGGTCGCTCCAATCGAATCCATAGAGTTCGCTATCAGCCCAATCATTGGGATACCTGATCCGAAACAGGGATCCTGTCGAGGCTTCCATCGGATGGTAATCGTGCCCTGACATCAAGAGCGCTGTTGGGCCTGCGGAGAACGAACGATCGCGAAACTGTGCTGAAATAACAACAAGAAGGCCAGCAACAGCCAGGACAAGATTTTCAAAATTTGCCTTCTTGAATTCATCGTGTCGATCATGTTTGCTTGCGTTGTAGGCCTGATACCAGGGTAAGCCCGGACCGCCCGGATTTGAGAGACCCCGGCTCGGCTTCCATGCCTCGAAAGGCCTCCAGATCCGAGGGCTTCCATTCCAGATCGGAAGCATCACTTCATAGGATGATAAGTGATGTGAGGCGTCCACTTTTCGATAGTCGCTCATGTTTGTGGAACGGTTGCGCGGCGGCGTGAAGATGTTTTCCTCAAGAATGGCTTTGAAATTCGCCTCGACCTCAATGCATGCTCGCATGAGCAAAGCATGTATCCTGTAGGAATATGCAGTATTACATTCGTCGCTCGGCTCCAGATATTCAAAAATCGATTGGAGGTCGTCCTGGATTAAGGTGTAGGCACGGACGTAATGCTCCGCATTCTTGGCGTAATCTCGGTCGCAGATAAAGGCCCAACTGCTGTAGCCAGAGTTCGGGCCGGGAATAAAGCCGCGGTAGATACGATGGTAGGGTCTCGATAGACTCATCGCGGTTTCCTATCGGTTTATCGCAGTGACGTTGATGAGCCCGCGGGCGCCAGCTCCGCAATCCTTTCGACCTCCGCCTGACACACGTCGGTAAGAGCGAATGGCCCGGTGCCGACGACAGGGCCAGCCCTGCGAGGTCCGCTTGAGGTCCGCTCAATTCTCGTCGCCGGCTCCAAAGTCGCACAACGTATTGATTTTATT
>NZ_LUUM01000237.1:0-1400 GCF_001644125.1 Methylosinus sp. R-45379 | reverse complement strand
GGCCTGCCCGGCGACCGCGGATACGATCCCTTTCTGCCGGGCCGCTTCCAGGCTCACCGCATTGTCGAAAGCGAGCGGACCGTCGACGACGCCGCCCGTGATCTGTCCGCGATCGGCCATCTTGCACAGGGCGGCCGCGTCGAGCGTGGTGCGCATCGAAGGATTGACGGTCTCGACAGCTCCGAGAATGGCGACCTTCGGCGTCTCGATCCCTATCACATGGGCGAGGTCGATCGCGTTCTGGACGATGTCCCGCTTGTCCATGAGAGAAGGCTCGATAGTCACCGCCGCGTCGGTGATCAGCAGCGGACGCGGATAGGACGGGACGTCCATGATATAGACATGGCTGAGGCGGCGCTCCGTCCGCAGCCCGGTATCGGCCGCCACCACCTCATGCATCAGCTCGTCCGTATGGAGAGAGCCTTTCATCAGCAGCTCGGCCTCGCCGGCGCGGACCAGGGCGACGGCCCGCGCGGCCGCGGCGTGACTATGCGGAGCGGCGACGATCCGGAACGCGCCGATGTCGAGCGACGCGGCGGCCGCGGCGGCTCTGATCTTGGCTTCCGGGCCGACGAGGATCGGCGCGACGAGCCCGGCGTCGGCCATTTCGACCACGGATCCGAGCGACGCCGTATCGCATGGATGAGCTACGGCGACGACCGTCGGCGCGAGGCCGGCGACGCGGCTCAGCAAGGTCCGGAACCCGTGGCGTCGATTCAGCCGCACATCGGGCAGCTCGATCCGCGGGCGGCGTACCTTCTCGGTCGGCGCCTGGACCTCGGCCGTTCCGGTTATCACCTCCCGCCCCGTCTGGTTCACGCACACGCAATCGAAGACGATCCGCTTCTTCTCGGGCTTCTTCTCGCGCACGGTGACCGTGGTGGTGATCTCGTCACCGATCCCGACCGGCGCCCGAAAATGCAAGTCCTGGGACAGATAGATCGTCCCCGGACCGGGTAGCCTGGTGCCGAAGACGGCGGAGATCAGCGCGCCGCCCCACATGCCATGGGCGATGATCTTATGGAATAGATCGGTCTCGGCATAGGCTGGATCGAGATGGGCGGGATTGACGTCTCCGGACACCAGCGCGAACAGATCGATGTCCTCCGGCGTGAGGGTCCGCGTGCTGCTGGCGCTGTCGCCGACGGCGATTTCGTCGAAAGTCCGGTTTTCGATCATGTCGGAGGGGGACGGCGTGAAATTCATCGTCGCCTCACCGCTGAAAGACGTAAGAGCCGGGAGCGTCCTCGATCGCCGGATAGCCCTTGTCGGCGGCGCCGAGCCCGGGCGGCGGCACGCGATCCGGGGCCGAATGCTCGGCGAGCCACTGCGTCCAGGCCGGCCACCAGGAGCCGCTTCCGCTCGCCGCCGCCGCGGCCCATTCGTCGGGACCGACGTAA
>NZ_LUUM01000236.1:0-2005 GCF_001644125.1 Methylosinus sp. R-45379 | reverse complement strand
GTGCTGCGCATTTTCCTCGCAATCTGGTGACAGAGCGCCGCTCTGGTCTACGATTCCGTCATGCCGCGAATCGCCGAACGCGCGCCTGCCGACCCCGAACACGCCGCCGCGCCTGTGCCGACACGCGGTCGGCGCGCGACCTCGGCGCGGTCGAACCGCGCCTCGAACTCTGTAGAATAAAACGCTTTTCCAGGATGGCGCGCCAGCCCGACGCCACCGTCGCCCCTGCGGCTGCGACCTTCGCTGCCGGCGCCGCCCTCGCGCTCTTCGACCAGATCCTGCGCGGCGCCGATGTTCCGAGCGCCGCAAACAATGCTGATCACCCTCGCCTGCGGTCGGCAGGCCCCTGGTGTCCGCAGCCTACACACAGGCGCGATTCAGTTGGTATAATATGCCAACCCACGCGCAGGTTCTGCAGCAGATGAAACCGGTCGGCGAACTGGCGGGCCTTCGGAGCGCCCTGCCGGATGCCCTGGGCGTAAATTCCGCAGCGGTCGCGGCTCACGATCTCGATCTCTGGCCAGCGCGCAAGCCAATCCGCGGTCTCCTTGGCCGAGCGGGTCTCCATGACATCGGCGACGGTTCGGCGCTCCAGATCGACGATGACCGTCCCATAGGTAAAGCCTTTGCGCCAGCTCAGTCGTCGATCGCGATGACCCGTAGAGGAGCCGTGTCGGCGCGCTCACGAACATGGCGTCTCAGTTGGCCCAGGAGGGCGTTGTCGCTGAACGGCATGCCGAGCCGCGCCAGTAACCTTTCGCTCGGCAGACCGCCTGCAGCGTATCCGGACAGCCGAACGATCTCTTCGACCCGGACCGTGCGGCGCGCCATGGGAGCCGCGACCGAAGGCGCGTCGCCCGCATCGCGCCGGACGCAGACGTTCCACGAAGGTCTTGGAGCTGCACCGCTCATTTAGGCATCGCCAGCGTCCCAGACGCAGATCGAGCATGAGCGGCGTTCCCTTCAGACGCCGATGATGCCAGCCATGCCGAGATGTCGAAGGCTTGCCACAAACTGGACAGGATCGCTCGCCAGCGGCAGGCGCCGAAAGGACCCAGCCGCCGTCCAGCAATTCGATCTCTTCAACTTCGATTCCGGGATCAACAGACAGCTTGATTTTCTTTCGCATGCCTTCGCACGGAAGGCGTAACCTTGGCAATCAGCTCCCCGGAAAGTCACGAAGACCCTCGCGCTCTGCGAAATCCGTTAACTGCTGTTAACCGGGTTCGGAGCCCTGCCCGTTGACAGGATCGACTTGCAAGACGGGCGGCTTGCGACTATTATCGCCAAATTAACAGGGGTCTCGCCGCGTTCAGTGGAAATTTCATATAGGAATAATCCATGCGGACAGTGATTGAGAACATTAGGTCGCATCTCGACCTGCTGAGCCTGAACGAGCACCGCTTTTACGTCGAGTTCCGGCGTAGTCCGTTGCGAAAGGACGATTTGAAGAAATTCTGCCAGGAATATTATCTCTACATCCGCACCTTCCCCAAAATCCTCGCCGGCCTGTCGGGACGCGTCGACTCGGAGGATGTGCGCGTGCAATTGGCGAAGATTGTCGTGTCAGAGCTTGGCGGCGGCCATGGCCTCGCGCATTTCAAGCTGTTCGAGCGCGTGGTGGACGCTGCGGGAATCGAACTCGACGATTACACCACCTATGACTACAATCCGGAAACAACGGCTCTGGTGAGAGGGCTTGAAAAGATTTTTCTCGAAGACTCTCCCATTGCGGCGGTCGGCGGACATTACACTATCGAAGAAACCGGCCTGCCTATGTTGAATAATTTGTACGAAGGCTTTCGGAATTATCCCGGCATTGATGTGCGCGCGATGGAATATTTCCATCTGCATCTTTTCCTTGAAGCCGATCACGTTGATTGGATTGCGACGGCCGTCGAAAAGCTCGCGGACGACGACGGACATAAAGACCTTCTCGTTCAGGGCGGCGAGCAGGTGGCCGAACTGCTCAATAATTTCTGGAATGGGGTGAGGAGTACCCTTT
>NZ_LUUM01000235.1:0-49046 GCF_001644125.1 Methylosinus sp. R-45379 | reverse complement strand
AAGGCGCTCGGGAGGGGGGCTCTCCGAGTCTCGGGGCTACGCACCACGCCGGCCGAGCCTCTTCCTCATTGGGGGTGGGTGGGGCGCGCCTGCGTCCCATCGTCGCGCGGAACGGGAGGGGTCGATCGAGCAGCTTGTTTCCAACGACGCTTCCGTCGCCGTGGGGCCGCTCGCGGGGAAGACGGTCGCGGTGGTTCACGCCGCCTGGCATTCCTGCGGCAGCTATCAGGTCAATGTCAGCCAGCTCGAGGCCTATCGCGCGCTCGGAGCGCGGACGATTTCCGTCGCTCTGATGGACACGCCGGCCCCGCGGCCGCCGCGTGGGCCGCGCTGGGAGGCCTATTTCGCCGCCTCCGCCGATCTGCCGGCCGACAAGCGCTATTTCTGCGGGCCGAGCCGGCTCGCCGCTCTCTCGCCGTCCTTTCTCGCCCATGCGTGGTGGCGGCTGATCCATGGCGATCAGGCGACCTGGCTCGTCGAGCTCGCCAAGCTCGTCGCTCTTCCTCCCGGCCTCGCAGACGAGAATGTCGATCTCGTGCATGCGAATCATTACTTCACGCTGCCCTTTGTTGCTCGACTGCTTCGTGGAAGAAATGCGCCGGTCATGGTCGAGACGCAGGACATACAAGCGCGACAATATATTCTGCGCAATCAGGGCGGCTTTTTCCTGCCGCCCTACGTGACCTATGACGATATGTTGTCGGTAGAGCTCGAGTGGATGCGCGCGGCGGATCTCTGCATACATCTCAATGAGGAGGAGCGGGCGGAGTTTGTCCGTCTGCTGCCGCAGGCGCGTCATCGCCTCGTCTATCCCGCCATTGCGCCGGTTCCCTGCGGGCCGGGCGGCGATCGCATCATCATCGTCGCCAGCGACAATTACGGAAATTTCGTCAGCCTGCGCTGGTTCCTGCGCGAGGTCGCGCCGCTCGCGCCTAGCGTCGAGGTGGAGATCTACGGCAATATCGATTCGGGCGTGAAGCGCCTCGACAAATCGCTCTACGAGTCTCACCGCGCGCTGTTCAAGGGGCGCATCGACGACATCGGCGCCGTCTATGCGCAGGCCGCCTGCGTGCTGCTGCCGACGATCGAAGGGCATGGCCTCTCGGTGAAGGCGGTGGAGGCGATGGCGAGCGGCGCGCCACTCATCGCCACGCGCCGGGCGTTTCGCGGCATGGCCATCGATCCCGAGCGGCTCGGCAATGTCATTCTCGCCGATGAGGCCGCCGATTTCGCCGCCGCCCTGCGCGAGATCGGCCAGCGTCGCGACGCGGGCGCGCGCGAAGTCTCCGACACGCGCCGCCTCTATGACGATATGTTCAGCCCTGCGGCCTATGCGCGCGCCTTGCACGAGACGGCCGCGCCGTTGCTCGTGCGATGAACGACGCTCACGCAATGAAAGACACTGCTTCTCTGCCGCTCGCCGGGCGTCATGTCGCCATTGTGCATCCGGCCTGGCACTCCTGCGGCACATATCGCGTCGTGCTGGGGCAGGTCGCGGCCTATCGCGCGCTCGGCGCCCGCGTCGCGCCGGTCGCCATATGCGATCTGCCCGGCTTCACGCCGGAACGCGCCTGGCGCTGGCGCGCTTTCGTCGAGGCGACGCCCGAGCTATCGCGAGGCGAACGCTGGTTCGGCGGCGCGTCTTTCCACGCTTTCGCGGCGCCGCGCTTTCTGCGCGATGTTCTGTGGCCCTTTCTCCATGGCGATCAGGCGGTCATTCGCGCCGGCGTCGCCGAGCGCGCGGAGCTGCCGCTGGGCCTCATGGATCGCCGCTTCGATCTCGTGCATTGCAATCATTTCTTCCTGATGTCGGTGGCGAAGCGCCTCGCGCGCGGCGCGCCCATAATGCTCGACAGCCATGATCTGCAAGCACGCCAATTCGCGCTGATGAACGAGCGTGCGCCCTTGCTGCCGCCGCGCGTGACCTATGAGCAAATGCTCGCCCGCGAGCTCGATCTGATGCGCGGCGCCGATCTTCTGCTGCATCTCAATGCGCAGGAATATGATGATTTCCGCGCGCTGCTGCCTCAGAAGCAGCATGCGCTGCTCTATCCGAGCGCGCCGGAAGCGCCGCTCGGCCCCGGCGGCGAGGATATTCTGCTCGTCGCCAGCAACAATAGCGCCAATGTCGATAGCGTCTGCTGGTTCCTGCGCGAGGTTCTCGGCGATACGAAAATTCCGCATTTGCGCATCGTCGGCAATGTCGACGCCGGCGTGAAGGCGCGCGATCCCGCGCTCTATGCGGCGCATCGCGCGTGTTTCGTCGGCCGCGTCGACGATCCGGGCGCCGCTTATGCGACGGCGCGGCTCGTGCTGCTGCCGACGATCAGCGGCCATGGCCTCTCCATCAAGACGGTGGAGGCGCTGGCGAGCGGCCTGCCGCTCGTCTCGACGACCCACGCCTTTCGCGGAATGCATGTCGATCTCGCGCGCTTTACCGATGTGACGATTGCCGACAGCGCGGAAGATTTTGCGCGCGCGTTGAAGGCCGCGGCGGTCGACGCGCGCGTTCCGAGCGAGACGCAGCGCGCGGCGAGCGAGATGCGCCGCTTCTATGACGCGCATTTCTCGCTCGACGCCTATCGCGCCAATCTCGCCGCTCTGGCGCCGACGCTCATCGGCGCGCGTCACACATAGTCCAGCATAGATGCGAGATCGAAGCTCGAGCGCTTCCCCAGCGCATCGCCATTGCGCTCGAGAAACTCCTCTGCGCGGCGTCTTCCTTCCTCGCGCAGCATCAGCAGGAAATCCCATTCGGCGATCAGCTTGGAGGAGGCCGACAGCTCCGCGGCCATGTCCGTCGCGATGGCGTGAATGCGCATGGAGGCCCAGCGCGCGCCCTCGCTATGGCCGGGATCGGCGACCTCGCGCAGCAGCGCGATCATGCGCAGCTCTTTGAGCAATGGCGAGTTGAAGGAAATCTCGTTCAGCCGGTTCAAAATATCGATCGCGCTGCGCGGCGTCTCCTTGCGCTCGATCGGATTGACCTGCACCAAAATCGTGTCCTGCGACGCGCATTCTCGCACCAGCGGCGTGATGGTCGGATTGCCGGCGTAGCCGCCGTCCCAATAGGCCTCGCCGTCGATTTCTATCGCCTGGAACATTGTCGGCAGGCAGGCGGAGGCGAGCAGCGCCTCGGCGCTGAGATCGGCGTTGCGGAAAACGCGCGCGCGGCCGGTGCGCACATTGGTCGCCGTCACGAAGAGCTTGATCGGCGAACGCGCCAGACGCTCGAAATCGATGGTCTCGCACAATATGTCGCGCAGCGGATTGGCGCCGGCGGGGTTGAGGTCATAGGGCGAGACCAGCCGCGAGGTCATGTCCATGGCGACGAAGGCCGGCGAATTGTCCAGCGTCCAGCGGCCGAGCGCCATATCCAGCGGGCTGCGCTGCAGCGGGCTGAAGCGGGCTGCGGCGGCGACGCGCCGCCAGAACTCCTCCATCGTCGCACGGGCGCCCTCGACGCCGCCCTGCGAGAATCCATGGATGAGCGCGGCCGCGTTCATCGCCCCGGCGGAAGTTCCGGAGACCCCGTCTATGCGCAGCCAAGGCTCCTCGATCAGCCGATCGAGCACGCCCCAGGTGAAGGCGCCATGCGCGCCGCCGCCCTGCAAAGCCAGATCGACGAGGATTTCGTCTCGCATCGCGCCTGTCCCGCCCACAACCATATCCAGGAAAGATAGGGCGTCGGCTTCGCTCGCCATCCCGCGCTGCTGGCATTATATGCCAATAGGGGTTAGGATTTGGAAAAAAGGGAGCCGTCCATGCCGACCCGCAATGTCGTCCTCACGGAGAGGCAGGAAAGCCTGATCGAGGCGCTCGTCCAGAGCGGGCGCTATCAGAATGCGAGCGAGGTGTTGCGGGAAGGCCTGCGCCTCGTCGAGAGCCGTGAGATCGAGGAAGCGCGCAAGCTCGAAGCCCTGCGCAGCGCGGCGAGAGAAGGCGCTTCGGCTTTCGACCGGGCCGAGTTCAAAGAATTCGCCGACGCCTCCTCGCTTCTCGCGCATCTAGACGCGCTCGCCGCCTCCGGGGCCTCGGAAAAGTGACCGAGACGTCTTGGCGCATCCGCCTCGGCGCCGAGGCGGAGCGCGATTTTCTGCGTATCCTGCAATATACGGCCGAAACCTTCGGGCCGCGCCAGACCGCAATCTACAAAGCGACGCTCATGGACGCCCTCGCCGAGCTGACGCAAGGGCCGAATGTGGCGGGTAGCAGGGCGCGGGACGAAATCCTCCCCGGTGTTCGCACGCTCCACCTCGCACGGCGCGGCCGCCGAGGACGGCATTTCATCATGTATCGCGCGGCGGAGGGGAAGGTCGTCGAAGTGCTGCGCATCCTGCATGACGCCATGGACCTCGCTCGGCATATTCCGCCCGATATCGGTTGACGCTGTGGCCAGCTCGGCGCGGAGCGCCTATCTGAAATCCCTTCGCTCCTTCACGCAGACCGGGCTTGCACGTAGACCGGGCTTGACCCGCGCCGCCGAGGCGCCATTCTTCCGTCATGATCCGCATGGGCCATCCGATACCTCCCGCCGGCGCGCAGAGCTTCGCCAATCTCGGCGACCGGCCGCGCGAAATCTTTCGCCAGATCGTCGACACCTATCTGTCGAGCGGCGATCCCGTCGGCTCGCGCCAGCTCTCGCGGCTGCTGCCCATGGCGCTGTCGCCGGCCTCGGTGCGCAATGTGATGCAGGATTTGGAGGAGCTCGGACTCGTCTATGCGCCGCACACCAGCGCCGGCCGCATGCCCACAGAGCTCGGCCTGCGCTTTTTCGTCGATTCTCTGCTGCAGATCGGCGACGTCGCCGAGGATGAGCGCGCGCAGATCGAGGCGCAGGTCGAGGCCGCCTCCAAGGACCATGACCTCGAGGGCGTGCTGGCCGAGGCCACGAGCATGCTCTCCGGCCTCACCCGCGGCGCCGCCGTGGTGGTGACGAGCAAGGACAATGCGCGGCTGAAGCAGATCGAGTTCGTGCGCCTCGAGCCCGAGCGCGCGCTCGCCATTCTCGTGGGGGAGGATGGCTCGGTCGAAAATCGCGTGCTGCAGGTGCCGCGCGATCTGCCCGCCTCCTCGCTGATCGAGGCGGCCAATTATCTCAACGCCCGCATTCGCGGCCTCACCCTCGGCCAGGTCCGCTCGGAAATAGAGGATGCGCGCAAGGCGGCGCAGAACGAGCTCGACGAATTGACCGCCCGGCTCGTCGACGCCGGGCTCGCCAGCTGGGGCGGGGCGGGGGCGGAACATCGCCAGCTGATCGTGCGCGGACAGGCCAATCTGCTCGAGGATCTGACCGCTATGGCCGATCTCGACCGCATCCGCCTGCTGTTCTCCGACCTCGAGACCAAGACCGAGGTCATCGATCTCCTCGAGCGCGCCGAGACCGGCGAGGGCGTGCGCATCTTCATCGGCTCGGAGAATCGGCTGTTCTCGCTCTCCGGCTCCTCGATGATCGCCGCGCCGCTGCGCGACGGCAATAAGCGCATCGTCGGCGCGCTGGGCATCATCGGCCCGACGCGGCTCAATTACGCGCGCATCGTGCCCATGGTGGATTATACCGCGAAAGTGGTGGCGCGGGTCGTGGGCGGTTAGCGCTCGCGCGCCGATTTCGGATAGGGAATTTTCATGTCACGGCCCGACGACGCATTCGACGCGGCGGCGCATTTCGACGAGGCTTCCGCGACGCGATACGATCGGCGCATTCGATCGTTCTGTCCGAGCTATGACGCGTTGCATCACATGACGACGGCTTGGCTCTCGCGCCTGCCGGAGCGCGCCGAATTTCTCTCCGCCGGCGCTGGAACGGGCGCCGAGATTCTCGCTCTCGGCAGCCGTTTTCCCCTCTGGCGCTTCACCGCGGTCGAAGTCTCGATCGATATGATGACGGCTTGCCGGAACCGTGTCGCCGCCGCGGGCATGGCGGAGCGCGTCGCCTATTTCCAGGGGCGTGTGCAGGAGTTTCGATCAGCGACGTCCTTCGACGCCGCTTCGTCTATCTTCGTGTCCCACTTCATCGCGGGGCGGGAGGAGAAGCTCGCCTATTTCCGCGCGATCTCGTCGCTGCTGAAGCCTGGAGGATCATTCATCCTCGCCGACCTTTTCGGTGACAGAGCGTCGAGCGAATTCGGCGCGCTGCTGGACGCATGGCTGGCGTCCTACGCGTCCCATGGAGTCGCTGCGCCGGAACTGGAGAAGGATCGCGCCCATATCGAGAATGACATCGCCTTCGTTTCCGAGAGTGAATTGCTCGAATTGCTGCACGAGGCGGGCTTCGACGCGCCCATCCGCTTCTATCAGACCTTCCTCTTCGGCGGCTGGATGATGACGAAACGAGTCTGAGAGCGGTCACGCGTGTCGGCTCTTGCAAACAAAAACGGCGCCCCGTGGGGCGCCGTTCTGCGTTTCGCGAGACGAAGGTCTCAGTAGTTGTAGGCGCGCTCGCCGTGCTCGGCGATGTCGAGGCCCTCGCGCTCCTGATCCGGAGCGACGCGCAGGCCGATCACCACATCGACGATCTTGTAGAGGATCGCCGAGCCGATGCCCGAGTAGAGGATCGTCGCGCCGACGGCCGTCGCCTGCGAGATCATCTGCTGCGCCATGTCGTATTTGCCGGCGAAATTCTCGCCGATGTTGGTGTAGTCGGTGATGCCGACGCCGCCGAGGTCCGGGCTCACCAGAATGCCCGTGGCCAGAGCGCCGGTGATCCCGCCTATGGCGTGCACGCCGAACACGTCGAGCGAGTCGTCATAGCCGAAGAGGTTCTTCACCTTGGAGACGAAGAACAGGCTGATCGGCGAGACGATGAAGCCGAGCGCGATGGAGCCGATCGGACCGGCGTAGCCGGAAGCCGGCGTCACCGCGACGAGGCCGGCCACGGCGCCCGAGATCAGGCCGAGCAGCGACGGCTTGCCCTTCAGCGCCCATTCCGCCAGCAGCCAGGAGAGCGCCGCCGCGGCGGTCGCCACCATGGTGTTGACGAAGGCGAGCGCCGTCGTGCCATTGGCCTCGAGGTTGGAGCCGGCGTTGAAGCCGAACCAGCCCACCCACAGCAGCGAGGCGCCGACCATGGACAGCGTCAGCGAGTGAGGCGGCAGCGCCTCCTTGCCGTAGCCGATGCGCTTGCCGAGGATCAGCGCGCCGACAAAGCCGGCGATGCCCGCGTTGATGTGGACGACGGTGCCGCCCGCAAAGTCCAGAGCGCCCGTGCCGTGCATCCAAGGAGCGAGGCCGCCGGCGATCCAGCCGACAGAGCCGATCAGCGTGTCGATCTCGCCTTGAGCGGCGGTCTTGGCTTCATCCGTCGTCGCGGCGGCGAGCTTGGTGGCCGCATCGACGATGGCGTTCGGATCGGCGACGCCCCACACCCAATGCGCGACCGGGAAATAGATGAGCGTCACCCACAGCAGCACGAAGACGAAGGCCGCCGAGAATTTGATGCGCTCGGCGAAAGCGCCGATGATGAGAGCCGGCGTGATCATGGCGAAGGTCATCTGGAACACGAAATACGCGTATTCCGGAATCACATGGCCGGGGGTGAAGGTCGGCGCGTTGGAGGAGGCGTCGACGCCCTTCATGAGCAGCTTGTTGAAGCCGCCGATATAGGCGTTGAGCGAGCCGCCGTCGCCGAAGGCGAGCGAATAGCCGTAGAGCGTCCAGACGACGCCGACCAGCGCGACGATCGCGAAGGTCTGCGTGAGCACGGACAACATGTTCTTCGAGCGCACCAGGCCGCCGTAGAACAGAGCGAGGCCCGGGACGGACATCATCAGCACCAGCGCCGAGGAAATGAGCACCCAGGCCGTGTCGCCGGGATTGGGAACAGGCGCGTTGCCGGCGGCGAGCGCGGGGTCGGCGAGGCCCACGGCGATCGCCGCGCCGACGAGAGTCGAAGCCGCAGACAGGCTCCGAGGCAGACGAAGTCTCATTTGGAACTCCTGGTGATTTTTCGTGAGTGGGTCAGAGCGCGTCGGCGTCGCGCTCGCCGGTGCGGATGCGGATCGTCTGCTCGAGGGGAAGGACGAAAATCTTGCCGTCGCCGATCTGCCCGGTATGGGCGGCGGTCGTGATCGCTTCGATGGCCTTGGCGACGAGCTCGGACGTCACGGCGACCTCGATTTTCAGCTTCGGCAGGAAGCTGACGGCGTATTCCGCGCCGCGGTAGATCTCGGTATGACCCTTCTGGCGCCCGTATCCCTTGACTTCCGTCACGGTGAGACCGTGGACGCCGATGTTCGTCAGCGCGTCACGGACCTCATCGAGCTTGAAGGGCTTGATGATCGCTGTCACGATTTTCATCTGCCTATCCTGTTGTTCTAGACCTTCATGGCGGTGACTGCTCGCCTTGCGAGACGGCGCCCAATGCGGCGATGGCCATGATGAGCACCGTTGTGCTCATGCCGCGAACCTTCAAATGCCGTGCCAGCTCTCGCGCCGCCGCGCGGGGAGACACGCATTGGAAAAGAACTGCGAAGCAAATCAAATCCGTGGCGAAGCGACGCAGGCGACAGGAAGCGCGCTGCGCAAAGGGTTTGCGCCCGCGACCGTGAGGTGCGGCGAGAGGGCGGGGGAAAGCGTAGGCGCCTGCAAAAAGGCAGCAGGCGCCTACTAAACAGTCAATCAGCTGCTCGAGTTTCGGATGAATGATCGCGGATCAAGCCTTCCTGCGCCACAGAGGCGACGAGCCGTCCGTCCGAGGAGAAAATCATTCCCCGTGTGAGCGTGCGCGCGCCGGCGGCGGTCGGGCTGTCCTGCGTGTAGAGCAGCCATTCATCGGCGCGGAACGGGCGATGGAACCATAAGGCGTGATCGAGGCTCGCGACCTGCAGCCGCTCGTCGAAAATGGAGCGGCCGTGCCGCGCCAGCGCCGTGTTGAGCAGCGTCATGTCGGAAAGATAGGCGAGCAGCGCTTGATGAACGGCAATCTCGTCGCCGATGCGCTCGGCGATCTTGAACCAGATGAATTGCCGAGCATCCGCCTCAGGATTGTTCAAAAAAAAGGCGCTCGGATCGACCACGCGTATATCGACCGACGGCGATCCGGCGATGCATTCCGAGGCGGCGAGCGGCAGAAAATCGGCGAAGCGCTCGGCCAGCGCGTTTTTCGTCGGCAGCGTCTCGGGCGCCGGCGCTTCTGGCGCGGGAAGGGCGTGCTCGAGGCCAGGCTCCTCGATATGGAACGAGGCCTCCATCGAGAAGATCGTCCGCCCGCGCTGCTTGGCCTCGCAGCGCCGCGTCGTGAAGCTCTTGCCGTCACGCAGTCGCGTGACGAAGAAGTCGATCGGCTCGCGCGGGTCGCCGGCGAGGATGAAATAGGCGTGCAGCGAATGGGCGGGGCGGTCGGCCGGCACGCTGCGCTGCGCGGCGACCAGCGCCTGGCCCACCACCTGACCGCCATAGACGCGCGCATTCTTGCACCGGCTGTAGCCACGGTAGGCGTCCGGGCCGATCGGCTCGAGATCGAGAAGCGCGAGCAGCTCGCGCGTGCTGTTGTGCGCGTCCATCAGTCGACGGGCCGGGCCTCCTCCGGCAGCATGATGGGAATGCCGTCGCGGATCGGATAGGCGAGCCGGGCGGAGCGGGAGATCAGCTCCTGGCGCTCGGAGTCATATTCGAGCGTCGATTTGGTGAGCGGGCAGACCAAAATCTCGAGAAGGCGCGGATCGACCTTCGTCGCCTCGGATGCGTCCTCGCCCTCACGCGCGGGCTTATCGGATTTGTCGCTCATCGTGACGCCTTTCTGCTCTGCGAGCCATAGGGCTTCGGGGAGATCTGGGCTTCGGGGAGATCGCTGCGCGCAGTCTCGGCCGCCTCCTGGTAAAACTATCTCGCTATATGCCGCAGCGGCGGAAAAAGTCTCTAATGGAATTGCGGCGGATCGTCGCTGTTCTGCGCCAGATCGAGCTCGGCCAGCGCGACCAGAATCTCGGCGCGCGAGCGCAGATCGACCGCCTCCAGCAGCGCCTGCTTCTCGCTGGCGCCGAAGGGGCTCATCATGGCGAGCGCATTGACCAGCGCCTCATTGGGGGCGGCGTCTATGCTCGTCCAGTCGACGTCGAGCTGGGAGCCGTCGGCGAACTCGCGCAGCATGCGGATCATTCCGGTGCGATCGACATTGTCCTCGCCGGCGCCGGGCTCGAGATCGACGAGGAAATCGTCATAGCTGACCCGGCAGCTGCGATAGGCCAGAGTCGTCGGCAGCTCTTCTTCTATGCGGAAGCGCGCTATGCCGGTGAGGGAGATGAGATAGCGGCCGTCGCCGGTCTCGGAGAAGCGCGTGATGCGGCCGGCGCAGCCGATCTTGTGCAGCGCGGGGGTCTGCTCGCGCTCGTCCTGGCCGGGCAGCGGCTGAATCATGCCGATGACGCGCTGCGAGGCGATGGCGTCATCGACCATGGCCAGATAGCGCGGCTCGAATATGTTGAGCGGCAGCTCGCCGCGCGGCAGCAGCAGCGCGCGCGTCAGCGGAAATACCGGAATGACGACGGGCAGGTCGCTCGTGTCTTTATAGGGATGATTGACGCTCATGTCGGTCAGCGGCGGTCGCCGCTACTCCTCGAGAAAACGCGCTCGCATCATGAGAACAGCAGCGACGACAGGCGTCGCCTGGCGCCTATGGTCGCTTTGTCGAGCGGTCCCCAGGCGTCGAAGAACTGGATGAGCTGCTTCCTCGCCCCGTCGTCGCTCCAACTACGGTCCTTTCGGATGATGTCAAGGAGCGCGGTTGCGGCCTCGTCGCGCTTGCCTTTGGCGTTGAGCGCGAGGGCGAGATCGAAGCGCGCCTGCAGATCGTCGGGATCGAAGGCGACGCGCTTGTGCAGCTCGTCGATCTCGCCGAGATCGGAGGCTGCGAGCGCATTCTCCAGCGACGCCGCCGCAGCGGCGACCAGAGAGTCGGCGCGGATCGGGGCGGGCAGGCCGTCGAGCAGCGCTTGCGCGTCGGCGAGGCGCTCCTGCTCGACATAGAGGCGGGCGAGCTCGGCCGCCGCTTTCGTGTAAGGGGGCTGGCGCGCGACGAGCTGCAGCAGGATCGCCTCGGCGGCCTCGAGCTGGCCCTCGCCGATCAGCGCCTCGGCGGTGAGGAAGTCGTCGGTTCCCTCGTCCTCGAGCGGGCCGGCGAGGCGCTCGATGAAGCCGCGCAGCTGCTTCTCCGGCAGCGCGCCGACAAAGCCGTCGGCCGGCCGGCCGCGCTGGAAGGCGACGACCGCGGGAATGGATTTGACGCCGAGCTGTCCGGCGACCTCTGGATGCTGGTCGATGTTCATCTTGACGAGCTTCACGCGCCCGCCGGCGGCCTTTACGGCGCGCTCGAGGGCGGGGGCCAGCTGCTTGCAGGGCTCGCACCAGGGAGCCCAAAAATCGACGAGCACGGGCTGGCGCAGCGACGCCTCGAGGACGTCGGCGCGGAAGCTCTCCGTCGTCGTTTCGGTCGTTCGGGCGTCGTCTTGCGCCGTCAGTTCCGCCGCCATCGCACCATCTCCCGCACCGCCTGCCAGACCTTCGATCGGAAATCGCTCTCGAGAATCATTCGCCGGAGCCAATTCGATCGATCGCGATTCCATTCGACCGGAACGCGCTCTAGGCGTCGCTCGCTCCGTCGCCACGCCGCATGAACGTCAGATAGACCGGTTTGCGTCCGGCCGCCATCGCTTTCGCCTCGTATTTCGTCTGCGTCCAGCCCTGCCAGGGCGTGAGCCAGTCCTTAGAGGCCGCCGCGGTCCATGCAAAATCCGTGGACTCTCGGACGCGCGCCAGCGTCCAGCCGGCATAATCGTCGATATCCGTGGCGAAACGCAATTCCCCGCCGGGGCGCAGCACATGGGCGAGCGCCTCCAATGTCTCCTTCGAGACGAAGCGGCGTTTGCGATGTCGGCGCTTGGGCCAGGGGTCGGGATAGAAGAGGTAGGTGCGGCCGAGGCTCGCCTTCGGCAGCCAGCCGATCACCTCCGCCGCATCGCCCTGGTGGAGGCGGATATTGGCGAGGCCCAGCGCGTCGATCCTCGCGAGCAGCTTGGCCATTCCGTTGACGAAGGGCTCGCAGCCGATGAAGCCGACGTCGGGCCGGGCGGCCGCGGCGGCTATCAGATGCTCGCCGCCGCCGAAGCCGATCTCGAGACGCACCTCCGCGACCGCGGTCGGAAACAGGCCAGCGGCGGAAGGGCAGGGCTGCGAGAGATCGAGCGTCAGCCGCGGCAGCAGATCCTGCAGCAGCCGCGCCTGGCCGGCGCGCAAGGCCTTGCCCTTGCTGCGGCCGTAGAGGCGGCGCGCCACATGGGCCGCGCCGCCGTCGATCGCTTCTTCCAGGTCGCCGTCTCGTTCCATGGCTCAGTCTTTGGCGTCTTTGTCGCCGAAGATCGCCTGCGTCAGGAGAACTGCGCCTTCAGCGCGTCGACGAGATCGGCGCGCTCCCAGGAGAAGCCGCCTTCCTCGTCCGGCGTGCGGCCGAAATGGCCATAGGCCGAGGTGCGGGCGTAGATCGGTTTGTTGAGCTGCAGATGCTCGCGAATGCCGCGCGGCGACAGGCGCATGATCTGCGGCAGAATGGCCTCGAGCTTGTCCTCGGGAACCTGGCCCGTGCCGTGCAGATCGACATAGATCGACAGCGGCTCGGCCACGCCGATGGCGTAGGAGAGCTGCAGCGTGGCGCGATCGGCGAGGCCCGCCGCCACGATGTTCTTGGCCAGATAGCGGGCGGCGTAGGCGGCCGAGCGGTCCACCTTGGTCGGGTCCTTGCCGGAGAAGGCGCCGCCGCCATGCGGAGCCGCTCCGCCATAGGTGTCCACGATGATCTTGCGGCCGGTGAGGCCAGCGTCGCCGTCCGGGCCGCCGATGTGGAACTTGCCGGTCGGATTGACGTGCCAAACCGTCTCCTTGGTGACGAAGCCCGCGGGCAGCGCCTCGAGGATATAGGGCTCGACGATGGCGCGAACGTCCTGCGGCGTCAGATTCTCGTCGGTGTGCTGATGCGAGAGCACGATCTGCGTGGCCTCGACCGGCTTGCCGTTCTCATAGCGCAGCGTGACCTGGCTCTTGGCGTCCGGGCCGAGGCCCTTTTCCTTGCCGGTGTGGCGGGCGTGGGCGAGCTTCTCGAGAATCTTGTGGGCGTAATAGATCGGCGCCGGCAGCAGATCGGGCGTCTCGCGCACGGCGTAGCCGAACATGATGCCCTGATCGCCCGCGCCCTCGTCCTTATTGCCGGCGGCGTCGACGCCTTGCGCGATATCGGCCGACTGGGCGTGCAGCAGCACCTCGACATCGGCGTTCTGCCAATGGAAGCCGGCCTGCTCATAGCCGATGGACTTGATCGCCTTGCGGGCGACGTCGACGATCTGCTCCTTGGAAATCGCGGGGCCGCGCACCTCGCCGGCGATCACGACGCGATTGGTGGTGGCGAGCGTCTCCGCGGCGACGCGGATCTGATAGGGGTCGACGCCGAACTTGGCGCCCTCGCGAAAAAACAGATCGACGATTTCGTCTGAAATGCGGTCGCAGACCTTGTCGGGATGGCCTTCCGAAACCGACTCGCTGGTGAAAAGATAGTTCTGTCGCGTCACATCCAATCTCCGTCAATCGCCGCTCCGCCGTTCTCCGGCGGACAGACCTGTCCATTCGCCCAAATCAGTACAGGCGTCGTTCGTTTCGTCAAGCCGTATGTGCCAAAATGTTCTTTATAGAGAACTCGGTCGGGGTGAGCCGAGCTTCGGCCTATTTGTCGGCCGTATCGCCTATGCCCGGCTCCCGCGCGACTTCGTCCTGCTCGGCCAGCGTCGAGATGAGGTCGATGACACGCTTGCGCACCTTGGGGTCCTTGATGCGGGCGAAGGCGCGATTGAGATGCAGGCCTTCCGCCGTCGAGAGGAAATCGACGACATATTGCGAGGAGGATTCCTCCGCGAAGCCGTCGCCGGAGGCGGGCTGGGAGTTGGGGGCGCCCTCGAAGAAGAAGGAGGGCGGCACGTTCAGCGTCTTGGAAATCTGCTGCAGCCGACTGGCGCCGATGCGGTTTGTGCCTTTTTCGTATTTCTGCACTTGTTGGAATGTGAGGCCGAGCGCCTCGCCGAGTTTCTCCTGACTCATCTTCATAAGGATGCGTTGCATGCGCACGCGACTTCCGACATGCTTGTCGATCGGATCGGGCGCTTTTTTCACTGCGAATGCTTCCTTTTGCTCATCAGGTGCCGCCTTTTGTTCGAAGATGCTGATCTACAGTGGATTTCGCCCTTTCGATCGCTGGCGCGGACGTGCTCGCCACTGTGTCGAGGAGCGTGTCATCGCGCGCCCACACGACCGGAAGTCGAACCCGCGAGGCCGCGAAAGCGTCCGAACAGGGCGAAAATTATTGTGAAGAACCAAAGCGTTGAAGTCCAGCGAAAAGGATGGGCGGCAAAGGGAGGCGCGTCGGTCGCGCGCGGCAGGCGCGCATCGATGACGCCTTCGACGCCGAGCGGCAGGCGGTGGAGAATGCGGCCATAAGGATCGACGACCGCGGAAACGCCGGTGTTGGCGACGCGCGCCAGCGGCAGCCCTTCCTCAATGCTGCGCAGACGCGCCTGGGCGAAATGCTGATAGGGTCCGCTGGTCATGCCGAACCAGCCGTCATTGGTCACATTCAGCAGCCATTGCGGCCGCTCGCCGGCGGGCTCGACCGTCTCCCCGGGGAAGATCGCCTCATAGCAGACGAGGGGGGCGGCCAGCGGCAATCCCGGCGCAGCGAACCGTCGCGGCCCGGTTCCTTCGTCCCATGTTCCGGGGACCAGCTGCGAGACGCCGAGCGGCGCGAGAAGCTTGGAGAGTGGCAGATATTCGCCGAAGGGCACGAGGTGCGTCTTGTCATAGGCGGCGACGATGCGGCCGCCCTGAACGGCGAGGATCGAATTGAAAATCTTGGTGTGGCGCTTGCCGTCCTCGCGCCGCGCATCCTCCTCCGCGCGCGCCGCGCCGGTCAGCAGCACGGCCCCGCGCATGGTCGCGGCGATGCGCGCGAGCGCCTCCGGATCGCGCGAGAGGATGAAGGGGAAGGCCGATTCCGGCCAGATCAGATGCGTCGCATCGGCGACGCCGGAGCGGCCGGGCGCGACCGCGCGATCGGAGAGCTCGAGATAGCGGCGCAAAATCTCCGGGCCGTTCTCGGGCTTGAATTTCGCGTCCTGCGGGAGATTGGGCTGCATCAGCCGCAATTTGACGCCCTCGACATATTCCGTCTTGCCGGCGCCTAGCCGCAGCGCGCCATAGCCCGCCATGCCGACGGAAAGGACGAGCGCGACGATGATAGAGGGCGTGAGGCGGCGCGGGCCGTCGATGAGCGTTGCTGGCGCGGCGAACAGAATGACCGCGAGAATATCCAGCCCATGCAGTCCGACGATCGCGGCCGTCTGATCGAGGAAGGGAATGGCGGCGAGCGCCATGCCGAAATCATTCCAGGGAAAGCCGGTGAGGACGTAGCCGCGCAGAAACTCCGAGGCGCCGAGCCCGGCCGCGAGCGCGAAAATGCGCGCCGAGCCGCCCGACCACAACGCCCGCGCGAGCGCGAAGCCCAGCGCCGGAAACAGCGCGAGGACAGCGGGCGCGCCGATGACTGCCAGCGGCAGCGCCCAGGCGAATTGGTCCGGCTCCACCAGCATGGCCGCGCCGAGCCACCACAGCCCTGCGAGAAAATAGCCGAAGCCGAGCCACCAGCCGGCGCCCGCCGCGCGGCGCATGGAGCCGGCGAGATAGGAGAGGCCGCCGGCGCCGCGCGCGGACGCCGAGCCGTCGAGCAGCCACACGGAGACGCACATGGTCACGAGCATGGCCGGGGCGAGATCGAGGGGAGCCAGCGCCAGCGCGCCCACGGCGCCCGCCGCAAAGGCGATGGCGCGGCGCGTCCAGCCCTCGGCGAGGATGATGCGTTGCGGAAGTGTCGGTCCCGTCCGCGCGCCATCGGCGAAGGACCGGGTAAGAAATTGCTGCGCCATGTGCATCCGTTCGATTCGAATTGGCGTAACGACTTTATCCCGTCCAACGGCTACGCCCTAGAGCCGGCTCGAAAACGGCTCTCGCATTTCAATGGGATCGAATTGTGATCGCTCGCGCTATTTACGAGAATCGTTATCATTTTCGAGCGAGGCCGCGCTGTGCGGCGGCGCACGCGGCGATGGCCGCGAGAGACGAATCGAGAGACGAATTCGCCCGATGACCGCCAAGCGCCTTCTCATCCTCGCCCATGCGCCTTCGCCCAATACGGAGCGTCTGCGTGCGGCCGTTCTCGCCGGCGCGCGCGAGATCGCCGGCGTCGAGATCGCAATGCGCGCGCCGCTGGAGGCGACGCCGGAGGATGCGCTCGCCGCCGATGCGCTCATTCTGGGAACGACGGAAAATCTCGGCTATATGAGCGGCGCGCTGAAGGATTTCTTCGACCGCAGCTATTATCCCTGTCTCGACCGCATGCAGGGCCGGCCTTACGCGCTCTATATTCGCGCCGGAAACGACGGCGCCGGCGCGCGGCGCAGCGTCGAGAGCGTGGCGACCGGCCTGCGCTGGCGCGCCGTGCAGGAGCCGCTGATTTTTCGCGGGCCTTGGCGGGAAGAATTCGTCGAGGCGTGCCGCGAGCTCGGAATGGCGATGGCCGCGGGGCTGGAGGCGGGGGTGTTTTGACGTAGGCCGCGGTCAGTCGCGCGAGGCGTCGTCGATTCCGGCGCGCCTATCTTTCTTCGCGGTCTCTCGATATGTTTGCGTATCTATTTTTGAAAGGTGCGACTTTGCGCTCGGGATTTGTCATCGGCGGCGTCATTGCGTCGGCGCTGTTCCATTGCATCGCTTTTCTCCACGGTCGATGAGTCATGGCGGAGGAAGAGCCCGGCATCGAATTTTTCGGCCACGGTCTGGGGCCGAGACGCGCGGAGAGCCCGCGCAAGCGATCGCTTCGCGTCGAACGCAAAGGCATAGCGATCTATGGCCACGGCCTCGGACCGCGCCCGGCCCCGCCGCCTCGCCTAGAGGCGCCCGTCGGCGAATCTCTGCATCTGCCGTCAGAGCAAGCGTGGCCGCTCGCCATCGCGCTGATTGCGCTTGGCGCGATCTCGATCGGAATTTTCGCGCTGGCGCAGATCGTCGATCGTCAAATATGCGCGGCCGATCCGCGGCGCGATTGCGAACGCGGAAGCGACCCAGGAGGCGGGAGCGGCGGAGGTGGGGGCGGCAGTTTGTCGGGCTATCACGCCTATTACGGCGGATTCGGCGAAAGCGGCGGCTTTCACGCGGGCGGCTCGTGAGACGGCGTCTCGCGGCGCTTCTATCTTTCGTTCATCCGCTTTGCTAACCTCTTCGCGATTTTTACGAGAGGACCGACCTTGCCTGCAGATCTCGCATCCGGCCTTCTGTCCTTTGCGGCTTATTTTCTCGGGGCCATCGCCTATTGCGCCGCATTCTGCGTCGTCTACACGCGTTTGACCCCGCATTGCGAGTTCGATCTCATCGTCGATGAGCACAACGCCTCTGCGTCCATCGCCTTCGGCGGCAGCCTCATCGGCTTCGCCATCGCGCTCGCCGGCGCGGTGCACAACACGCAGACGGCGCTCGAATTCATCATTTGGGGCTTCGTCGCCTTCGCCACGCAGATCATCGCCTATCTTCTCGCGCGGCTCGCGCATCCGGGCCTTTCGCAGGCGATCGAGCAGAACGCCATAGCCGCGGCGGTGTGGCTCGGCGCCGTTTCCATTTCCGCCGGCGTGCTCAGCGCCGCCTGCATGAGTCCGTGAGAACCATGGCCGAGCCGCCTCGTAAGGAGTTCGGTCGCCGCGGGATGGCGCCGCCCGTCGTCACCCATGCGCCCAAAGGGCTTCCCGGCGGCGCCTCTCCGTCGCCCTTTCGCAAGCGCTCGCTCGCCATCGCCGTAATAGCGGTCGGCTCGCTGTCGATCGGCGCGCTGGCGCTGATGGAGAAGCCGCGGCGCGATTGTCCAGAGGGCGCCGATCCAGAGCGGCAGGATTGCAGCCATTCGAGCAGCCATTCCAGCAGCCATGGCGGCTCGGGCGGACATTCCTATTCCAGCGGCTCGTCGTCTTCCTCCTCGCATTCTTCCTCGGGCGAGAGCGCGTCCGGCCATGCGGGCGGCTCGTCTCTCGGGCATGCGGTGTCATTCAGCGGTTTCGGCGGCTCCGGCGCGGGGCATGGCGGCGGCTCATGAGGCGCGAGCTTTCGCCGCCGCGGCCGGACTTCGCCGAGGAGGCGCGCAAAATTGGATTTCAATACGCGCAGCCCGATGGCGAGCCCTATTGGGACGAGAGCGCGCGCTATGTTTTCTCCCTGCGCGAGATCGAGGACGATCTCGAGAAAGCGACGGCCGATCTTTCCGCGCTCAGCGAGGAGGTCGTCGCGCGCATCGTGCGCGACGAGCAGGCGCTGGAACGTCTGCGCATTCCGCGTCACGCATGGGGTCTCATCGCCGAGAGCCATGCGCGCCGCGATCCTTCGCTCTATGGGCGTTTCGACTTTTCCTATTGCGGGGAAGGGCCGCCGAAGCTGCTCGAATATAACGCCGACACGCCGACGAGCCTGTTCGAATCTTCCGTTGTGCAATGGTTCTGGCTCGAGCAGATGATCGCGCGCGGCCATTTGCCGACAGGCGCGGATCAGTTCAATTCGCTGCATGATCGCCTGATCGCGCGCTGGCGCGAGATCGCCGACGGCGGGGCTGTGCATTTCGCTTGCATGACGCAGAGCGTCGAGGATCGCGGCAATGTCGCCTATCTCTCCGATTGCGCGACGCAGGCCGGCTCCTGGACCGCGCGCATCGACATGCGCGACATCGGCCTCGCGGGCGAGATGTTCGTCGATCGCCTGGGGCGGCGCGTGGAGCGAATGTTCAAGCTCTATCCTTGGGAATGGATGTTCGCCGACGCTTTCGGCAAATCGGCGGCGATGGGCGCGACGCGTTTCGTCGAGCCGCCATGGAAAGCGATCGCGTCGAGCAAGGGATTTCTCGCCTATTTGTGGGAGGCTGCGCCTGGCCATCCCAATCTTCTTCCCTGCTTCTTCGAGGATGACGCGCGCGCTGCGTCTTTGACGCGATATGCGCGCAAGCCGCTCTACTCGCGCGAGGGCGCCAATGTCGCGCTCTACGACGGCGAGACTCTGCTCGCGCGCACGGGTGGCGACTATGGCGGCGAAGGCTTCGTGCGTCAGCAATTATGCGCGTTGCCGAGCTTCGGCGGACGTTATCCCGTGCTCGGCTGCTGGCTCGTCGGCGGCGAGCCGGCCGGCATGGGCGTGCGCGAGGATGCGTCATTGGTGACGACGGATCGCTCGCGCTTTTTGCCGCATGCGATCATCGATTGACGCATAATGAGTCGGGGCGTACGCTCTTCCCTGCAAATAAAAAAATAAGGGAGGACGGCCATGCCCGATGTCACCTTCTCCACCCCTCTTCTCCATAAAAATGTGACGGTCTATGCGGTCGCCGGCGACACGCACACGATACTCGCCGTCGCCGAGGCGAATAAGATTCCGATCCCGCATGATTGCAAGGACGGCGAATGCGGCTCCTGCCTCATCGAGGTGACGCCGCTCGACGACAAGACCATGGGCGCGACGCTCACCGAGAAGGAGAAAGCGCAGCTCAAATCCATGGGCAAGATCACAGCGGAGGAGATTTCCCGCGCGGTGGTCGACGACATTCCGCCCAAATATCGGCTCGCCTGCCAGTATGTGGTGCGTGACCAGGACATATTGGTGAAATTCACCGGAGAGCCCGGCGGCGCCTGACGCTAGCCTGAGCGCGACGATCCAGAGCCGCAGGCCGGCTCTGGATCAGACGCGCGGGCGCGCCCTCGAGCGGGCGCCGCGCTATATCGATCCTCGGCGATTTTCCCGCCGCGTCCGCCTCATGGCCGTGGCGAAGCCGGCTTCGGCGCGGGCGGCGCCGGGGGGAACTGGCCTTGCGTGCTCGCGCATGCTAACAGCGGCCTCCGCGCCCGGAACCTCCGGCGCCCACGCGACAGGAGCGGTCATGTCCGACATTTTCCATGAGGTCGACGAAGACGTCCGCCGGGACAAGGCGGCCAACCTCTGGAAGCGCTATCAGACGCCGGTGTTCGTCGGCGCTTTTCTGGTCGTCGTCGCGACGGGCGTCTATAGCTTCTTCGAGACCAATCGCTTGAAGACGGCCGAGGGCGCCAATGTCCGCTTCGACGCGGCCGCCGCTTTGGCGACCGGCGGCAAGGACGCCGAGGCGGTCGCCGCCTTCGAGGCGCTGGCCAAGGATTCGCCGCGGGGCTACGCCACTCTGGCGCGCATGCGCGCCGCCGAGGGGCTGGCCAAGAGCGACAAGGCCAAGGCTGTCGCCGCCTTCGACGCCATCGCCGAGGACAAGGGCGTCGACAAGCTCACCCAGCAAGTCGCCAAGCTGCGCGCCGGCGTGCTGATGCTCGAGCAGGGCGACCGCCAGAAGATGGTGGACCGGCTCGGCGAGCTCGTCACCGCCAATGGCCCGTTCCGCTACACGGCGCAGGAGCTCATCGGGCTCGACGCGCTGCAGGACAGCGATTTCGACGAGGCCGAGCGCGCCTTCAAGGTCATTCTCAATGATCAGGAGGCGCCGCACGCCATGCGCCAGCGCGCCAGCGCCTATAAGGCGCTGCTGGACGCCGCGCGCGGCTCCTCGCCGCCGCCGGCCGCCAAAGAGCCGGCCGCTCCCGCACCCGCTCCCGCCAAGTAAGCGTGAGCCTCACAGGCGACGTCGCCGCGACGTTGGACCAAAGGGCCACAATGTCCTTCACGCTCGCCATCATCGGCCGGCCGAATGTCGGCAAGTCGACCTTATTCAACCGGCTCGTCGGCAAGAAGCTCGCGCTCGTCGACGACCGGCCCGGCGTTACGCGCGACCGCCGCGAGGGCGAGGCGCGCCTCGCCGATCTGCGCTTCACCATCATCGACACGGCCGGCCTCGAGGAAGGCGCCTCCGCCACGCTGGAAGGCCGCATGCGCGCGCAGACCGAGGCGGCGATCGAGACCGCCGACGCCATTCTGTTCATGATCGACGCGCGCGTCGGCGTGACGCCGGACGACAAATATTTCGCCGATCTGGTGCGCCGCGCCGGCAAGCCGGTCATCCTCGCCGCCAATAAGTCGGAAGGGCGCAAGGGCGAGGCCGGTGTGGTCGAGGCTTATGAGCTCGGCCTCGGCGATCCCGTGCCGCTCTCCGCCGAGCATGGCGAGGGCCTCGGCGAATTCTACGACGCGCTGCGGGAGGCGCTGCCGGAGGCGACCGCGGTTTGGGAGGAGGATGAAGAGGCGGCGACCGACATCGCCGTCTCGGCGGATGAGGACGGCAGCGAGGTCGATCCGACCAAGCCGCTGCGCATCGCCGTGGTCGGGCGGCCCAACGCCGGCAAATCGACGCTGATCAATCGCCTGCTCGGCGAGGACCGCTTGCTCACCGGGCCGGAGGCGGGCATCACCCGCGACAGCATCTCCGTGCCTTTCCGCTGGCGCGACCGCGATATGAAGCTCTTCGACACCGCCGGCCTGCGCAAGCGCGCCAAGGTCGTCGACAAGCTGGAGAAGCTCGCCGGAGCCGACGCGCTGCGCGCCGTGCGCTTCTCGGAGGTCGTCGTGCTGCTGCTCGACTCGGCCATTCCGTTCGAGAAGCAGGATTTGACCATCGCCGATCTCGCCGCGCGCGAGGGCAGGGCGGTGGTCATGGCGCTCGGCAAATGGGATGCGGTGGACGATCCGGGAACGCGATTCGCCAAGCTGCGCGAGGAGGCCGAGCGCCTGCTGCCGCAGATCAAGGGCGCGCCGGTGGTCGCCGTCTCTGGCGTGACCGGCTATGGGCTCGACAAGCTCATGCACGCCATTCTCGATGCGCATGAAGTCTGGAACCGCCGCATCTCGACGGCGCGGCTCAATCGCTGGCTGGAGAGCGCGATCGACGAGACGCCGCCGCCGGCGGTCTCCGGCCGGCGCATCAAGATCCGCTATATGACGCAGGCCAAGGCGCGGCCGCCGCATTTCATCCTGTTCGGCAATCAGCTCGACGAGCTGCCGGCGAGCTATCTGCGCTTTCTCACCAATGGATTGCGCCGCTCCTTCGATCTGCCGGGCACGCCGATCCGCATCTCCACGCGCTCGGGGGAGAATCCGTTCGACAAGGGGAGGAAGTAGGCGGGCAGCTTCATTCGCCGCGCTTCTTTGTCGCGAGAGGAGACTTCGCCGGCGCCTCGACGATCAGCTCGGTCGTCTGTTCTCTCCTGAATTGCTCGGGTCGCGTGATGGGGGTCAGCGTAGGCCAAAAATCATAGGCGCCCGGCTTGGTCGGATCGGCGGAGCCCCGGTTGCGACGCTCCGAGCGGCCGATCGGCAGCAGGGTGAGCAGCGCGCCGAAAAGGGCGAGCGTCAAATCGAGCTCGCTCAGCAGAATGGCGGAAATGATGCGGGCGTGCCTTCGGAAAAAGCGCATGTTCGGCTCCGTGCTTTCAGCGCCCACTCTCTGAAATGTCCCTTTTGACGAAATGTTTTTCGATGAGCTGCACGATAATGGCCGCGCCGACGGCGAGGGCGGCGTAGTAGTTTTCTTCCGGCGAGCCGGAGAGCAGCGTTGCGCCGACCACGACGGAAAACAGGACATAGCCCGGGTTGCGAATGATAGCGCTGAGGGTGCGTCCGAGTTTTCGATATGGGGGCGCACCATCGATTATCGAAGCTGCCGTTCCGACGTTCTCCGCGCCGCGTGCTGCTTCGATGCGCGCCGCTATGATCTCCACGAGCTTCGCCGTGTCTATGTCGAGGGGCATAGCGGGCAGGAAAATTTCTTGCGGCACTTGGCGATCACATCGGGCGATCCAGTTCAAGAAATCTTTGCGAAGAAGGCATCGCGTCGCGGTAGGCGTCAGTCGCAGCGTCCACCATTCGCGCCCGCCATGCTTTGTCTTGGATATCGTTTCGAAGTCCCGCCAGGGCAGCGGCGCGGCGGACGCCGAGGGATAGACAAGGCCCTCCGCCTCGAGGATCAAGACGGGAGACCGTCTGAACAGCTTCCCCAGCGCCGAAAACGTCGCTGCGCCGCAAAGAAGCGCGCCGATCGCCGCCAGCGTCATGACGACGAGACCGAAACGCCCCGAGAACAGCACGGAGACGCTGGCGATGGTCAATCCAGCGGCGAGCAGAACGCGGCCCCAAAGGTTGCCGCCGCGCAAATATCGCGCTTCGATCCTGCAATGATTTGTCGTCTGCCCCATCGCCGCCTCCGGGACTTGCGATGGAGGCAGACTACAACGATCACTGCTTTCCGGGAACGGAAATCGGTCGCCCGCGCTTCCTCAGCTCGCCCCTTCGAACTGCGCCAGCAGCGCGTCGCGCGCCTCGGCGATGCGGCGGTAATCCTCCGCGCTGCCGCCGGCGTCGGGATGCGCGGTCTTGGCGAGGCGGCGGAAGGCGGATTTGATCTCGGCCGGCTCCAGCGCGCCTTCCAGAGGCAATTCCAGCGTCTCGCGATGCTCCTGATTGTCGTCCTCGTCGAAATTGAACATCTTCTGGAAGGCGGCGCGCTGCTTGCGGCCTTCTAAGCGCAGCTCGACCTGATCCTCCTTCCAGCGTTGGAGCGACATCACGAAGCAGGCGCCGAAGGCGATGCGGCCCTGCGTCTCCAATTCGTCCAGGCTGAACGGCCCCACCACATCATAGGGCGGCGCGAGACAGGCCATGCGGACGCCGTCGACGATCTCCACGCGGCCGATCGTGACCTTGTCGGATACGCCGAGCGAGCCGTTCCAGACGACCCAGTCCAATTGATCCGCCGATGTGTCCGTCACGCAGCCCGCTCTCATGCCGTCGGGCGCCCCGTCGCTTTTGTGCGAAAGGGGCCGCCGCATTCGTACAATCTCACGTTACATGCAGTTTCGAAGCCAATTTTGCGCTGCAGCACGGTTTTGAGGCTCCGTCCCCAGCCAAACGCCCTATTGGCGCTTGGCAAGCGGCAATTTCAAATTATTCTAAACAAGGGCGTTCCGACTGGCCGTCGGGACAGCGGGCGTCCCCATGAGAGTACATCCAAGGAGCTTTAGTCATGGCTACGCTCAAGGGCACCAAGACCGAACAGAATCTGAAGGATGCGTTTGCCGGCGAGTCTCAGGCGAACCGCCGCTATCTCTATTTCGCTCAAAAGGCCGATATCGAAGGCCATAATGACGTCGCGACCGTGTTTCGCTCCACCGCCGAGGGCGAGACGGGCCACGCCCATGGCCATCTCGAATTTCTCGAGGTGGTGGGCGACCCTGCGACTGGTCTGCCGATCGGCAAGACCGAGGACAATCTGAAGGCCGCCGTCGCCGGCGAGACGCATGAATATACGGATATGTATCCGGGCTTCGCGCGCTCCGCCCGCGAGGAGGGCTTCGAGGAGATCGCCGACTGGTTCGAGACGCTGGCCAAGGCCGAGCGCTCGCACGCCGGCCGTTTCCAGAAGGCGCTCGACGAGCTGAAGTAAGCGCGCGACCCGATTTCCGGCTGATCCTTCGCGCGGCCTTCGCCGCCTTCCTTCTCCCCGCTTGCGGGGAGAAGGTGCGGATGAGGGGCCGGGGCGTTTTCCGTCTATGGCTCACGCCCCGAGCCCCTCACCCCGGCCCTCTCCCCGCGCGGAGAGAGGGAGAAAACGCATGAGCCGATCGGAATAATTCGACCAGGGCAAAGCGATGAGAGAAGGCGGGCTCGAGGCGCCCTTCCGGCGTCCATTGGATTGGGAAAATCCAGATTTCTACGACGAGGCGAAGCTCGACGCCGAAATGCGCCGCGTGCTCGATATTTGCCATGGCTGCCGGCGCTGCTTCAATCTCTGCGATTCCTTTCCGCGCCTGTTCGATCTCGTCGACGAGTCGGCGAAAGGCGAAATCGAGACCGTCGCCAGCGTGGATTTCAAAAAGGTCGTGGACGCCTGCACGCTCTGCGACATGTGCTTTCTGACCAAATGCCCCTATGTGCCGCCACATGAGTTCGATCTCGACTTCCCGCATCTGATGCTGCGCTATCGCGCTGTCGAGGCGAAGAAGAATGGCGTCGGTTTCGCGGATCGCCAGCTCGCCGAGACCGACCGCAATGGCGCATTGGCGACGAAGATCGCGCCGCTCGCCAATTGGGCGACCGACTGCTCGCATCATGCCGCGCGCAATGCGCTGGAGAAGGTCGCCGGCCTGCATCACGAGGCTGTGCTGCCGAAATATTCGAAGAAGAGCTTGGAGGCGCTCGCGAAGGAGACGCCGGTCGAGGTGAACAGAGAGGCGCCGGGCTTCGGCCGCAAGGCGGTGATCTACGCCACCTGCTTCGGCGAATATAATGATCCCAGCGTCGGGCTTGCGGCGCGCGCGGTGCTCGCCAAGAATGGCGTCGAGACGGAGATTCTGCACCCGCATTGCTGCGGAATGCCATTGCTCGAGCAGGGGCTCATCGGCGAGGTCGCGGCCTCGGCAAAGCAAGTGGCGGCCGCCTTCGAGCCCTGGATCGACAAAGGCTATGACATTATCGCGCTGGTTCCCTCCTGCGCGCTGATGCTGAAATTCGAATGGCCGCTGATCGTCACCGATGATCCAAAAGTGAAGCGCCTCGCCGCCTCGACCTATGATCTCAGCGAATATGTCGTCGGCATCTCGCGCAAGGAGGGGCTGGCGGAAGGGCTCTCGCCGATCGAGGGCGGCGTCGCCTTTCATGTCTCCTGCCATTCGCGCGCGCAGAATATCGGGCGGAAAGGCGCGGAGCTGCTGGGTCTCGTCCCGCAGGCGGATGTCGCCGTCATCGAGCGCTGCTCGGGCCATGGCGGCGCCTGGGGCTATAAGACGGCGAATTTCGAGACGGCGCTGAAAGTCGGCAAGCCGGTGGCGCGGCAGGCGCAATCGTCGGGCAAAGCCTATATCGTCTCCGAATGTCCGCTCTCCGGCCCGCATATCGTGCAGGGAATGGAGCGGCTGGACGCGGAAGCGAAAAAGCCCGCGCTTCTCGCGCATCCGATCGAGATTCTCGCGCGGGCCTATGGGGTGAAGTGACGGCGTCGCGCCCTTCCGCCGTCATTGCGAGGAGCGAGGCGACGAAGCAATCCAGAGTCGAGGGCGGCTCCTCGATTGCTTCGCTTTGCTCGCAATGACGCCCGAGGCGGCGCGTTCGTCCCGCCATCGAACCGACCGAGAAGAAACTGGAGCGATCCAAAATGGCGCAAAAGCACCACATCACCGTCGCCGATCTTCTTCCGCCGGACGAATACGCCAAGGTCCGCGTCGAGAGCCGCCGCCGTATCGCCGCGCGCAAGCGCAATCGCCGCGTCGAGGTCGGGCCTTTCGTGACCTTTTATTTCGAGGATTTCGAGACGATCTGGCTGCAGATCCAGGAGATGATCCACATCGAAAAGGGGACGCTCGAGCAGGCGCCGAGCGAGATCGCGGCCTATGAGCCGCTGATCCCCAAGGGCCGCGAATTGGTCGCCACCTTCATGATCGAGATCGACGATCCGCTGCGCAGAAAGCGCGTGCTGGACACGCTGGGCGCGATCGAGGAGACCGCCTTCATCGAATTGGGCGGCTCGCGTATCGCCGGCGTCGCTGAAGCCGATCAGGACCGCACCAGGGCGGACGGCAAGGCCTCCGCCGTGCAATTCGTGCATTTCCCCTTCACCGACGCGCAGGCGGCGGCCTTCCGGGAGCCCGGGGCGCGCCCGTTGATCGGCTTCGCGCACCAGAATTACGGGCATATCGCCGTCATGCCGGAGGCGGTGCGGGCGGAGCTTGCGGGGGATTTCGCGTAACGTCTCCAGCTTCGGCGGAGGAGGTCGCTCTGGCCTTATCCGCCGATTGCCCTTAAAGGGCGTGGCGAACCCGCCACTTTCCAGCGAGCCTCAGCCTTGACCAGCCCACAGCCGAGCGACCCCGTCTCGCGGCGGCGCACCTTCGCCATCATCTCCCACCCGGACGCGGGCAAGACCACGCTCACCGAGAAGCTTCTGCTGTTCGGCGGCGCGATTCAGCTCGCCGGCGCGGTGAAGGCCAAGCGCAACGCGCAGCAGACGCGCTCCGACTGGATGAGCATAGAACGCGAGCGCGGCATTTCCGTCGTCACCTCGGTGATGACCTTCGAATATGGCGATTGCGTCTTCAACCTGCTCGACACGCCGGGCCATGAGGACTTTTCGGAAGACACCTATCGCACGCTCTCCGCCGTGGACGCGGCGGTGATGGTAATCGACGCCGCCAAGGGCATAGAGGCGCGCACGCGAAAACTCTTCGAAGTGTGCCGCCTGCGCGATATTCCGATCGTCACCTTCATCAATAAGCTCGATCGCGATGGCCGCGATCCGTTCTCGCTGCTGGACGAGATCGAGAAGACGCTGGCGCTCGACACCGCGCCGGTCACCTGGCCGATCGGCTCGGGCCGCAGCTTCGCCGGCACCTACTGCTTCGCGACCAAATCCGTGCGCAAGATCGACGCCGATACGGAGCCGATGACCGTCTCCGGCCTCGACGATCCGGCGCTGCTCGCATTGCTGCCGGCGCATGAGGCGGACGCCTGGCTGGAAGAGGCCATGCTCGCCGAGGAAGGCTGCAAGAAGTTCGAGCTCGCGGCGTTTCGCGAGGGGCATTTGACGCCGGTCTTCTTCGGCAGCGCGCTGCGCAATTTCGGCGTGCGCGATCTCATCGACGCAATGGCAGAATATGCGCCCTCGCCGCGCGGGCAGGACGCCGACAAGCGCCATGTCGAGGCCAAGGAGCCGAAGATGGCCGGCTTCGTGTTCAAGATTCAGGCGAATATGGACCCGAACCATCGCGACCGCATCGCCTTCATGCGCGTCTGCTCGGGCAAGCTTTCGCGCGGCATGAAGGCGAAGATCGTGCGCACCGGCAAGACCATCTCGCTCAATGCGCCGCAATTCTTCTTCGCGCGCGACCGCTCCATCGCCGATGAAGCCTATGCGGGCGATGTGGTGGGCATTCCCAATCACGGCATTTTGCGCATCGGCGACACGCTCACCGAGGGTGAGGAGATTTCCTTCCGCGGCGTGCCGAGCTTCGCGCCGGAAATTCTGCGCCGCATCGTCATCTCAGACGCCATGAAGGCCAAGAAGCTGCGCGAGGCGCTGCGCCAGCTCGCGGAGGAGGGCGTGGTGCAGCTGTTTCTGCCCAATGACGGCTCCGGCGCTCTGGTCGGCGTCGTCGGCGCGCTGCAGCTCGATGTGCTGGCGACACGGCTCGAGGCCGAATATGGGCTGGAGACGAAATACGAGACCTCGCGCTTCGGGATCTGCCGCTGGATAACCTCGCAGGACCCGATCGCGCTGAAGAGCTTCATCGAATCGCATGGCTCCTCCATGGCGGAGGATATAGACGGCGCGCCCGTGTTCATGTCGTCGAGCGAGTTCCAGCTGCGCTATGACGCGGAGCGGCATTCTTCCATCGTGTTCTCGGATGTGAAGGATTATCAGAAGAGTGGGGCGGGGAAGGGGTGACGAGCGTTCTGGCGATTCGCCGGGAAAGGGCTATAATTTCTCTATAGCGAGGAGCGCCATCATGTCCGACGAAGCGCGCATTATTCTCGACCCCGCCGTGCTCGCAGGAAAGCCCGTTGTGCGCGGCACGCGGCTTTCAGTCGAATTCATCATCGGGCTGATGGCCGATGGCTGGAGCGAAGCCGATATTCGACGCAACTATCCCGTTCTCGAGCGGGAGGATATCGTGGCTTGCCTCGGATATGCGCGTGATGCGCTTCGATCGGAAAAATTTTTCCCCAGCGCCGTGTAGATGCGATTTCTCGCTGACGAGAATTTTCCGGGCGACGCAGTGTCGGCCTTGCGAGCCGCCGGTCACGATGTTTCCTCTTTGAGCGAGAGGTCGCCGGGCGCCCGGGACGTGGACGTTCTCGTCATGGCGGAGACGGAGCTACGCATTCTTCTGACCTTCGACAAGGATTTCGGCGAACTCGCTTGGAGCGCGGGGCTTCCGGCTTCCTGCGGGATAATCCTCTTTCGAATGCCGACGCCGCCCGCCGCCGCAATTGGGGAGGCGCTCCTCGCTCGCATCGAAGAACGCAGCGACTGGGCGGGCCATTTCTCGGTCATCGAGACCGGCCGCGTGCGAATGCGCTCGTTGCGCCCGGCCTGACGAGGCTCGCCGCGGCGAAGCGAGACAATTCTTTCGCCTTCGCCTATGCTGCCCGATCGCAAGAGCAAAGGAGAACCGACCCATGTCCGAGGCGTCGTCCGGCCTCAATCTCGATCCGATCGGCGAGGATTTCATCCTGAGCCGGAAAGGCGACGATGGCGTGACGGCTAGAATCGTCCTCACCGCCGCCGATATTCTCGAGCTGACCCGCTCCGCCCTCGCGCTGCGCGAGAAGGGCCTCGCCCAGCGGCAGCCGGCCAGCGGCGAGGTCGAGGCGGTGCTGGCGACGCCGGTCGAGTCGATCGCCGTGCATCGGGAGATGATCGGCGACAATCTGCTGCTCACGCTCGTCTCGCCGGACGGCAATCGGCTCGCCTTCGCTCTTCCCTCGGCGGTCGCGGGCGATCTCGTGGAGCGGCTGGTGGGCGTTCTCGAGACGCGAGGGGCCGCGCCGGCCCGGCAGTGAGCCTCTCGCCCTCAGGGCGAGACGCGATATTCCTCGGTGAGGTCGCCGCGGATCAGCGTGACGATCTTCTCCGTTCCCGAGCGGACCCAGCGCGCGTGACAGATCTTCGGCCCGCACAGCACCTCTGGAAAGCGATAGAGCGGCTTGCCGGAGGGGAGCTTGAGGCCGAAGCCGGCGTCCGGCCTCCAGCCTTGGGCGGTGAGCTGGTCGCGAAACTCCCGATAGATCGGCAATTGCGAGAAATCGGCGTCCTGCGCGACCGCCGCTCCCGACAGGAAAACGAAGAGCGAGCCGGCGCAGGCGAGCATCGCGCGCCGACCGGAGCTGGAGGAATTCATCTTGTCGAGCCCCCTCTGCGGCGCGGGCGAACGGGCCGGCGCCGCGGGCTTCATCGCATGATCGCGCGGCTCTGAAAAGTTCGACGCGACTTTCGGAACCGAATGCGAGACCCGCAACGAAAACGGCCCCACTCGCGCGGGGCCGTTTCCTTGGCGGTCGCGTCGCTCAGCGCTCGGCGGCTTCCAGCGCCCGCGCGAGGCTGTGGACCTCCGCATCGCGCGAGGCGAGCGGGGCGAGATGGTAGCGCTCCTCGATCAGCTTCAGGATCGAGGTCGTGTCGTAATTCGCATGATCCACCCCGGAGCGATCGAAGCGCTTGGAGATCAGCAGCGCCGGAATGCGCGTGCCGGGACCCCAGCGATCATGCGCGCCGCCGCCGGCGTGATGGTCGTGGCCGTGATGATGCTCTCTTTCGGCCACATGCTCGCTCTGATAGGGCGGCGGCGGCACATGGTCCCAGGAGCCGCCGAACTCGTCATAGGTGACGATGATGAGCGTCTCGCGCCCGTCCGGGCCGTTGACGATGGAGGCGATCAGATCGACGAGATGCGAGCTGCCATCCGCCTCGCTGGCGTAGCCGGGATGCTCGTTCTCCGCGCCGATCAGCTTCACGAAGCTGACGGGCTTGAGCCGGCCGGTCTTGGCGAGCTGGACGAACTCCGCCTCGTCGCGCAGATGATCGCGGCGCGCCGCCGCGCCCGGCGCATAGGCCTTGAAATAGTTGAACGGCTGATGGTGGAACTGGAACAGCTTGTCCGGGCAGTTCGGAAAGGTCGCCGTCGCCATCGCGTTCGGATCGGCGCAGCTGGTCCCGTTTCCATTGGTCCAGCCGGGCGCGCCGATGTCGCCATTGGCGTTGGACCAGCCGCCCGAATACCAGGCCCAGTCGATCCCGCGCGCGGAAAGACGGTCGCCGATCGTCGCATTTTCCAGCGGCGGCAGGCGCTTCGCATCCGCCGTTCCGGGCGCGTAGGGCTGATAATAAGGCTGGATCGTATTGATCGCGAAATCGCCACAGGCGACATTCTCCGGCGTCGCCGGACGTCCCGAGGGCGGATTGCAGGAGGCGGTCAGCTGCGCGTCCTTGGCGGAGGAGCCGAGCAGATTCGTATAGAGCGTGGTGCTCGCCGCCATGCCATTGGCGTCAACCACGGAATGGAGGTCGTTCGCGCTCGCGTCATTGAGCGCATTGGCGAACACCGGCGTCGCCGCGGCGACGAGCCATTGGTGATTGAGGAAGGAGCCGCCGAAGGCCGATTGGAAGAAATGATCGGCGATGACGTAATGCGGCGCGCCATGCTTGTGGAGCGCGGCATAGATCGGCAGCTTGGTCGTGTCGTAATAGCCCATGGAGAGGCCGGCGGCGTCGCTGCCCGTCACATAGCGATTCTGCTTGCCGCCATTGATCTGGAACTGCTCGCTGTAATAGCGATGCACGAGATCGCGCGTGCAGCCGCCCGTGAGGGCGCCGGCGGCATTCTTCAGCACGCCGTTCGCAGCGGAGACGCCCGGCGCGGGACAGGTCTTGTCGGCCGCGGCGATATAATTGTCGATCTCGAAGGGCTTGTTCTGGAAGGCGCTGACGAAAGAGGTCGCGCCGGTCGCATCCGTGCAGCTCGTCGCCAGCGGCGACGGCGAGGCGAGATTCACATCATTCTGCAGCAGGCAGGAATAGGCGGTGGTCCCATCGGCGCGGACCTGCTTGGTGTGCGCCGGATCGGCGAAGGGTAGGCCCTGCACTGGCTCGCCATTCACCGCGCCCCACAGGCCGAACAAATTGTCGAAGCTGTGATTTTCCTGGTAGATGACGACAATATGGTGAAATTCGCGCAGAGATTCTGAGCTGGCGGGAGTAGCCGACGCCGCGCAGGCGAGGGCCGCGAGGCCGCCGATCGAATGCTTCAGGAACATTTTGTAGCCCCCTAATATTGGCGGGGCGGACGCTAGCGAGGCAACATATCCGGTCGATGACAGTCGCGGCGCCGCTTCTATCGCCCGCGACGCGCCGGAAACGGGAGCGAATTGGCCGGCGCCGCGACAAACTCCGTCCCCGCGTCGGTTGCGCCTCTTTTCGTCCCTGCGAGAGCGTGATAAGCGAACCCTCACACCGATGCGCGAGCGCGCATTCTGCGGGCGGATTTCGATCGGCCGAAAGAGTTTTGCGCTGAAAACGGGAGCTCGAGGCCGTTTCGGGATCGCCGTTTCCGGCGACCCTGAGCGAAACCTCGCTTCCCGCGAACGGCTCCGCCCGAAGGCGCGGGCGAGCCGGGAGCCGCCGTCACTTGCCGCGCCTTGTCTCGATAGAGGATGCTAAATGAGCCAATCCGCTTTCTTCACTGCCTCGCTCGCCGATTCGGATCCTGATCTCGCCAAGGCCATCGGCCTCGAGCTCGGCCGTCAGCGCGACGAGATCGAGCTCATCGCCTCCGAGAACATCGTGTCCAAGGCGGTTCTGGAAGCGCAGGGCTCCGTCCTCACCAACAAATATGCCGAAGGCTATCCGGGCAAGCGCTATTACGGCGGCTGCCAGTTCGTCGACATCGCCGAGAATCTGGCGATCGAGCGCGCCAAGCAGCTGTTCGGCTGCGGATTCGCCAATGTGCAGCCGAATTCCGGCAGCCAGGCCAATCAGTCGGTCTTCCTCGCTCTGGCGACGCCGGGCGACACGTTCATGGGCCTCGATCTCGCCGCGGGCGGCCATCTGACCCATGGCTCGCCGGTCAATCTCTCCGGCAAATGGTTCAAGCCAGTTCCCTATACGGTGCGCAAAGACGATCAGCGCATCGACATGGAGCAGGTCGCCGCGCTCGCCGCCGAGCACAAGCCGAAGATCATCATCGCGGGCGGCTCCGGCTATTCGCGCATTTGGGACTTCGAGGCCTTCCGCAAGATCGCGGATAGCGTCGGCGCCTATTTCATGGTCGATATGGCGCATTTTGCCGGTCTGGTGGCGGCGGGCCTGCATCCGTCGCCCTTCCCGCACGCCCATATCGTCACCACCACCACGCATAAGACGCTGCGCGGCCCGCGCGGCGGCATGGTGCTGACCAATGACGAGGACATCGCCAAGAAGATCAATTCGGCGGTCTTCCCGGGCCTGCAGGGCGGCCCGCTGATGCATGTCATCGCCGGCAAGGCGGCCGCCTTCGGCGAGGCGCTGAAGCCCGAGTTCAAGGCCTATCAGCAGCAGGTCAAGGACAACGCCCAGACGCTGGCCCAGACGCTGGTCGACGCCGGCCTCGCCATCGTCTCCGGCGGCACCGACAATCATCTGATGCTGGTCGATCTGCGTCCGAAGAAGCTGACCGGCAAAGCCGCGGAAGCCGCGCTCGGCCGCTCGCACATCACCTGCAACAAGAACGGCATCCCCTTCGATCCGGAGAAGCCCTTCGTCACCTCTGGCATCCGTCTCGGCTCGCCGGCCGCCACTTCGCGCGGCTTCGGCACGGCGGAGTTCAAGCTCGTCGGCGGCTATATCGTCGAGGTGCTGGACGGCCTCGCCGCCAAGGGCGAGGCGGATAACGCCGCGACCGAAGCCGCGGTGAAGGAGAAGGTCCACGCGCTGACGGCGAAGTTCCCGATCTATTGATCGGGTTATCGCAGGGCGCCTTCCGTCCCTTCTCCCCGCTCGCGGGGAGAAGGTGAGGATGAGGGGCCGGGGGCTTTTCCCGCTGGGGAACTACGCCCCGAGTCCCTCTTCCCACGACGGGGAGAGGGAGCAGCATCGGCGGTAAGGTGAGTCCATGCGCTGTCCCTATTGCGGCTCGCCCGACACGCAGGTGAAAGACTCCCGGCCGGCCGAGGATTCCTCCTCGATCCGGCGTCGGCGCGTCTGTCCCGGCTGCGGCGGCCGTTTCACCACTTTCGAGCGCGTGCAGCTGCGCGAGCTGATCGTGGTGAAGAAATCGGGCCGCCGCGTGCCTTTCGATCGCGACAAGCTGATGCGCTCGCTGGAAATCGCGCTGCGCAAGCGGCCCATCGATCCCGAGCGCGTCGAGCGCATGGTCAATGGCGTCGTGCGCCAGCTCGAGAGCTCCGGCGATACGGAGATCGAGAGCACGCAGATCGGCGAATTGGTGATTCAGGGCCTCAAAACGCTCGATGACGTGGCCTATGTGCGTTTCGCCTCCGTTTATCGCGATTTTCGCGAGGTCGGCGATTTCCATGCGCTGATCGACGAATTGTCGCATAGCGAGGGCGAGCAGCGCGCGGATACGGTGGTGGACCCCGAAACCGCGCCGGGCGGGAGATGACCGCGACGAAGCCGCAATCCGAGTCTCAGACCATCATAGACGACGCCTTCATGGCGGCGGCGCTGGCGATCGGCCGGCGCAATCTCGGCCGCACCGGGCCTAATCCCGCCGTTGGCGCGATCATCGTCAAGGACGGCGTCGTCATCGCCCGCGGCTATACGGCGCTGGGCGGGCGCCCGCACGCCGAGGCGGTCGCCGTGGCCGCCGCCGGCGAGGCGGCGCGCGGGGCGACGCTCTACGCCACGCTGGAGCCGTGCTCCCATCACGGCGCGACACCGCCTTGCGTGGACACGATCATCGCCGCTGGAATCGCCCGCGTCGTCTCCGCGCTCGAGGACCCGGACGATCGCGTCGCCGGCCGCGGCCACGCCCGGCTGCGCGAGGCCGGCGTGGAGGTGACGACCGGCGTGCGCGCCGCGCAGGCCCGCGCCGATCATCTCGGCCATATATTGCGGGTGACGCAGGGCCGGCCCATGGTCACTCTCAAGCTCGCCCAGACGGCGGACGGCTACGCCGCCGGGGCCGAGCACGACCCGCGTCTCTTCATCACTGGCGCGCTCGCCGATAGCGTCACCCATATCGAGCGCGCGCTGCACAGCGCGATCATGATCGGCTATGGCACCGCCTCGGTCGATGATCCGCTGCTCACCGTGCGCCTTCCCGGCCTCGAGGCTTTCAAGCCGCTGCGCGTGGTGCTGGACGCGCGGCTGCGCCTGTCGCGCAGCTCCCGCCTCGCCGCCACAGCGCGCGAGACGCCGACTCTCGTCATCGTCGGGGAGGGCGTCGCCGAGGCCGAGGCGCAGGATTTCGCCGCCGCCACCGGAATCGAGGTCACACGCGCCGGCGTGGACGCCGCCGGCCGTCTCGCTCTGCGCGAGGCGCTGGGCGAGCTGGCGCGGCGCGGCATCACGCGCGTCTTCAGCGAGGGCGGCCCGCGCGTCGCCGAGAGCCTGCTCGTCGCCGCGCTTGCCGATGATGTCGTCCTTCATACCGGGCTGAGGCCGCTGGGCCGTCAGGGCCGGCTCGCGCTCACCGCGACGGCGCGCGCCATTCTCGAGGATGAGAGCCGCTATCGTCTCGCCGATACGTCCATGCTCGGCGTCGATCGCATGACACGCTACGAGAGGATCGGCTGAAATGTTCACGGGCCTCGTCACCGACGTCGGCGAAATTCTCTTCGTGGAGACGCGCGGCGAATTGCGCCGCATCGCCATCGCCTGCGCCTATCCGCTGGAGAGCATCGCCCTCGGGGCCTCCATCGCCTGCTCCGGCCCTTGCCTGACGGCGGTGGGCCTGCGCCGCGAGGGCGCCCGCACCGTGTTCGAGGTGGACGCCGCCGCCGAGACTTTGGCGCGCACCACGGCCGACGAATGGGTCGTCGGCCGCCGCATAAATCTCGAGCGCTCGCTGAAGATCGGCGACGAGCTCGGCGGCCATATCGTCACCGGCCATGTGGACGGGGTGGCGACGATCGTCTCGCGAGATGATTTCGACGGCATGTCGCGCTTCTCTATCGAGGCGCCGCATGACTACGCCCGCTTCATCGCCGAGAAAGGCTCTGTGGCGCTGGACGGAACCTCGCTCACCGTGAATGCGGTGGAGGGCGACCGATTCTCCGTTCTCATCATCCCGCACACGCTCGCGGTGACGACATGGGGCGGCTACAGGGCAGGGGACCGCCTCAACCTCGAGGTCGATCTGATGGCGAGATACGCCGCCCGGCTGACGGAAGCGGGGAAGTAGGGTCATCGCTCGGCTCGCGACGACGGCGTTTTCGTCGTCTTGCAAAACGCCGTCCTGGCTGGGCTTGTCCATCCTGAGACATCGCAGGCTATTGAGGCGATTGGTGTTGTCTTTTCGTGTCGGACAGACCGTCGAGCGGCGCTCTAACCTGGATGATGCTGTGGATCCGTAATTTTCAAAGGTTCGTGAAATTGCTGAATTTAAAGTATGAGGATTCCTCTCCGACGAGACGCTCGAACTCATCAGTGAATTTCTTCAAATCTTCATAATAGAGAAAATAGCTGCAACGACCCCCAAAACCTAGTCCTTTTTTCCAATATTCAGGGTGTGGTGTAAACGCTCTGACATTCATAACCAAAAGTCCGGATGTCTTTAATTGAGACACAGAAATATAGAAGTTCTCGTTAACGATATTATCGCCAGCGTCATCAAGATATCCTCCAGATATAAATGGCTCTCCGATCAATGGAAAATCGCGAAGCGCAGACACAAAAATTTTGAGCTCCGCGACGCTGAAAAATGCCGCTCCGCGCGCACAAAAACCTTCACCGAACGCTCGTATTGCCAACTCGACAGAGTCGTCGGCTCTCTCTTTAGCGGACAAAGAGATGTGCTGCGCTCCCGTCTCAGACGAACTCGAGATAGACATTCAGTCCTCCTCGTCGGTCGAAAAATAATTGATTACGAGCCGATAGCGATCGGCGCAAATATGTGTCCGCCGACATTCGCGAGCTGTAGGCTTTCCCCGAAAAAATGTGTATCCATCGCCGCTTCGTTTCATAGAGCGTCGCGCGCCCCCTCCCCAACCCTCCCCCGCTTCGCGGGAGAGGGAGCAGGTTGCGCACTTCATAGAGAGTTCGCGGGACGCTCGCCGCATCCCTCTCCCGCATGGCGGGGAGGGTGAGGGAGGGGTGCGCCCCTCCGCCCATGGAGTCGTGAATGGCAGGGTCTTACCGCGCCGATGACGATGATCTCGCGCCTGTCGAAGGCGCGCGCATTCTCGTCGTCGAATCGCATTTCAACGAAGATATCGTCGAGCTTCTGCACGAGGGCGCCGTCCATGCGCTGGAAGAGCTCGGCTGTGACGTCACCACCATCACCGTTCCCGGCGCGCTCGAGCTGGCGGCCGGCGCGGCCATCGCGCTGGACGCGGCGGAGGCCGCCGGCGCGCCATATGAGGGCGTGGTGGCGCTCGGCTGCGTCATTCGCGGCGACACCTATCATTTCGAGATCGTCGCCAATGAGAGCGCGCGCGCTCTCACCGATCTCTCGGTCTCGCGGCGCCTGCCGCTCGGCAATGGCGTCTTGACCGTGGACAATGAGGAGCAGGCCGTGGTGCGCGCCGATCCCAAGCAGGGCGGGGCCGACAAGGGCGGCGACGCGGCGCTGGCGGCGCTCGCTCTGGTGCGCTTGAAGCGCAAGCTCGGGGGCCGCTCGTGAGCGTCGAGGAGAGATCGGCGGCGCGGCTCGCCATCGTGCAGGCGCTCTACCAGATGGAGGTCGCCGGCAAGGGACTGAACGAGATCTATGCCGAATTCGAGTCGCATTGGATCGGCCGCGAGATCGAGGGCGTCCAATATAAGCCGGCCGAGCTGCAGTTCTTCCGCGATATCGTGAAAGGCGTGCTCGACAATCAGGAGACCATCGACCGCGCGCTCGATGGCGCTCTGCAGGGCGGCTGGCCGCTGCAGCGCATAGAGTCGGTGATGCGCGCGATTTTGCGCGCCGGCGGCTATGAGCTGGGGTTTCGGCGCGACATACCTGTCAAAGTGGTCATCAAGGAATATGTGGACGTCGCCGGCGCCTTCTTCGGCGCGACCGAATCCGGCATGATCAACGCCGTGCTGGATCGCTTGGCGCGACAGGCGCGGCCGGAGCATTTCGCCGAGAAGTGAGGCGTGCGATCCAAAACCCCGCGCCCTCATCCTGAGGCGCTTTTTGCGGAACGCAAAAAGCCTCGAAGGATGCTCCAGAAGGCGCGGCGGCCCATCCTTCGAGACGGCCCCTCCGGGGGCCTCCTCAGGATGAGGGGATTGGTTCGTCTAGGATGATGCGAACGGAAAGGCTCTTCCGAGAGAGACCGCATGACAGAGCGCCGCTTCAGCGAGGACGAGCTGATCGCCGAAATCTTCGCTCCGCTTGCGGGGGAGGGCGCCTTCGGCCTGCGCGACGACGCCGCTCTGCTGCCGCTGCGTGGGGCGCAGGAGATCGTCGTCACCACTGATGCGCTGGTCGCCGGCGTGCATTTCTTCCCCGACGATCCGCCCGGCCTCGTCGCCAAGAAGGCCTTGCGCGTAAACCTCTCCGATCTCGCGGCCAAGGCGGCGGAGCCTCTCGGCTTTCTGCTCACTCTGGCGCTGCCGCCCGATTGGACCAATGATTGGGCGCGCAGCTTCGCCGCCGGCCTCGCCGAGGATGCGCGCGCCTTCGCCTGTCCGCTGCTCGGCGGCGACACGACAGCGACGCCCGGACCTCTGACCATCTCCATCACCGCCTTCGGCCGCGCGCCGCGCTTCGTCTCGCGTGCGGGCGCGCGGCCGGGGGATCGCATTTTCGTTTCCGGAACCATAGGCGACGCGGCTCTCGGCCTCGGCGTCGCGCGCGGCGAGGCTTTCGCCTCGCGGCTGGGGCATGGGGCGCGGGCGACGTTGCTCGAGCGCTATCGTCTGCCGCAGCCGCGCCTGCCGCTGATTGCGGCGCTGCGGGACCATGCGGGCGCCGCGATGGACGTTTCTGATGGTCTCGTTGGCGATCTCGCCAAGCTGCTTCGTGCGAGCGGGGCGAGCGCGCAGGTGGAGGTCGCCAAGGTTCCGCTCTCGGCTGCCGCGCGCGAGGCGATCGCGCTCGAGCCGGAGCTGCTCTCTCGCGCGGTCACGGGCGGGGACGATTACGAGATCCTCTGCTGCGCCTCCGCCGACGCCGCCAGCGCACTGGCGCTCGCGGCGGGGGAGGCGGGGGTCGCTCTCGTCGAGATCGGCGTCGTCACAGCCGGCGCCGAGCCGCCACAATTCTACAATTCATCTGGAACTATTTTAAAATTCAGTCGTCTATCCTTCAGTCACTTCTAACCGCGCGGCGGCGCGCGACCTTTGCCGCCATTGCCGAAAACCGGCGTTTCTGGCATGACTGGCGCGCTATTCCCCGGCGCCGCAGCCGTACGATTCGACTGTGGTCGGAATATCGTTGTCGCCGGGACGAAAACTGCCGCAAGCGCGGGCCACGAGAACAAATCAGCGCGCGCGGCCGAGGAACGGAGAGGGCGCAATCGTCATGGTATTGTTTCTCAGCATCGTCTTCGGACTATTGTCTGTCGCCTATGGCGTCAAGACTTGGCAAGAACTCGAGAAGGCGGACGCCGGCTCTGCGCGCATGCAGGAAATATCCGGCGCCGTCGCGGAGGGCGCGCAGGCCTATCTGAAACGCCAATATACGACGATCGGCTATGTCGGCGGCGTCATCTTCGTGCTGCTCGTCATTCTGCTCGGCTGGGCGGTGGCCTTCGGCTTCCTCATCGGCGCGCTGCTCTCGGGCGCGGCCGGCTTCATCGGCATGAATGTCTCCGTGCGCGCCAATGTCCGCACCGCGCAGGCGGCGACCATCTCGCTCGCCGGCGGCCTCGACATCGCCTTCAAGGCGGGCGCGATCACCGGCCTTCTGGTCGCCGGCCTCGCCCTGCTCGGCGTCGCGATCTATTACTTCATCCTCACCATCTTCGCGGGCTATGCGCCTTCCGACCGCACCGTCGTGGATGCGCTGGTCGCGCTCGGCTTCGGCGGCTCGCTGATCTCCATCTTCGCGCGTCTGGGCGGCGGCATCTTCACCAAGGGCGCCGATGTCGGCGCCGATCTTGTCGGCAAGGTCGAGGTCGGCATTCCGGAGGATGATCCGCGCAATCCCGCCACCATCGCCGACAATGTCGGCGACAATGTCGGCGATTGCGCCGGCATGGCGGCCGATCTCTTCGAGACCTATGTCGTAACCATTGTCGCGACCATGGTGCTGGCGTCGATCTTCTTCGCCGGACAGGCGGGACTCTATTCGGCCATGGTCTATCCGCTGGCGATCGGCGGCCTTTCCATCGTCACCTCCATCGCCGGCACCTATTTCGTGAAGCTCGGCGCCGATGATTCCGAGCTCGGCAAGATCGCCAGCCCGCTGTTCGAGAAGATCGGCGTGCCGGACACGATCATGGGCGCTCTCTACAAGGGCCTCATCGCCGCCGGCGTGCTGTCGATCGGCGGCCTCTTCCTCGCCACCACCTTCACGGTCGGCTGGGGCGAGATCGGCAAGGCCAATGGCGAGGCGATCCATGGCTATGGCCTGTTCTTCGCCGGCCTCATCGGCCTGCTGGTGACGGGCCTCATCGTCTACATCACCGAATATTACACCGGCACGGGCAAGCGTCCCGTGGTGTCGATCGCCCAGGCCTCGGTGACGGGCCATGGCACGAATGTCATTCAGGGCCTCGCCGTCTCGCTGGAAGCGACGGCGGCGCCGGCGATCGTCATCGCGCTCGGCATCATCTTCGCCTTCCAGGCCGGCGGCCTCTATGGCGTCGCCATTGCGGTGACGACCATGCTCGGCCTCGCCGGCATCATCGTCGCGCTCGACGCCTTCGGCCCCGTCACCGATAATGCCGGCGGCATTGCGGAGATGGCCGGCCTGCCCAAGGAAGTGCGCCACAATACCGACGCGCTGGACGCCGTCGGCAACACCACCAAAGCCGTCACCAAGGGCTACGCCATCGGCTCCGCCGGTCTCGGCGCGCTGGTGCTGTTCGCCGCCTATTCCAATGATCTGCGGCACTTCACCGAGAGCGGCGTCCCCTACTTCAAGGATATCGGCAAGGTCGATTTCGATCTCGCCAATCCTTATGTCGTCGCCGGCCTCATCCTCGGCGGCCTCATCCCCTATCTCTTCGGCGGCATCGCCATGACGGCGGTCGGCCGCGCGGCGGGCTCCGTGGTGGAAGAGGTGCGCCGGCAGTTCAAGGAGAAGCCCGGCATCATGGACGGCACGCAGCGGCCCGATTATGGCCGCGCGGTCGATCTGCTGACGCAGGCGGCGATCAAGGAGATGATCATCCCCTCGCTGCTGCCGGTGCTGGCGCCGATCGTCGTCTATTTCGGCGTGACGCTCATCTCCGGCTCCAAGGCCAATGGCTTTGCGGCGCTGGGCGCGGCGCTGCTCGGCGTCATCGTCAACGGCCTCTTCGTCGCCGTGTCGATGACCTCCGGCGGCGGCGCCTGGGACAACGCCAAGAAGAGCTTCGAAGACGGCTTTGTCGATAAGGACGGCGTCACCCATTACAAGGGCGGCGACGCGCACAAAGCCTCGGTGACCGGCGACACGGTCGGCGACCCCTATAAGGATACCGCCGGCCCGGCCGTGAATCCGGCGATCAAGATCACCAACATTGTGGCGCTGCTGCTGCTGGCGATTTTGGCGCGGTGAGGCGAGGCGAATAGCGAGTAGCGAATAGAGGCGGGGGAGACCCCGCCTTTTTTCATGTCGGCTTCGGTTCTTGATTTATCTTGATGCTTCTTGATAGTGGCCGGTATTTGCTTTCGAGGGAGAGCGCGATGGCCGTCGTTCGGGAGAAATTCGCCACGCAGTTGGATCGCGACATGTTGGCGGCGATCCGAAAAATCGCCAAGGAAGAGGGGCGTCAGCTTCAGTCGATCGTGGAGGAGGCTCTCGGCGCCTATGTTGAAAAACATGACAATGCGCGACCGCGGGCGCATGTCATGTCCGCCTATGAGTCCAGTCTCGAGCGTTTCGGATCGCTCTATGAGACGCTGTCCATTCTCGATGGCATGGAGTGAGTGATGACGATCAAGCTCTACGGCTATGGTCTTTTAAATGGAAAAAATTTAATAGAGCTACGAGAGGTCACAATATGTGTCGATCAACCCAAAGCTCTCGCCCTGAGAGATTTCTTTGCTCGATGTGCAGAGCAAATGCAATTGAACCCTAAGTGGGAGCATGAACATTTCCAGGGTGACGAATCAGCAGACATCATCGTTTTCAACCGCAGCAAATTGATATAAAAGTAATCCATTGGAGCAGCTCGAGGCGGCGCTGTTCCGGCCGCAGTCAGGATATTATTCGGACTTGATCGCTCAGGCGGCGGCGCTGTGGGAAAGCTTATCGCAAAATCATGCCTTCGTGGACGGCAATAAACGCACCGCTTTTGCCGTCATGTTCACGTTCCTGGCGATAAATGGCGTTCGACTGACCGCTGACGCCGATGACACATGGGCCTTTCTATCTCGTCTCTACGAAGCCGGCTCTTTTCGTTTCGATGCGCTCGACCAATGGCTAAGGCAGAACACGGCTCCTTGATCGTGGGTCAACTCTCGTCAGGGCGCCAACCTCACCTTCGCGTCGGCCCCACGCCCTCATTCCGAGCAACCCATTGTCGAAATTGCCCGAAATCCATCTCTGGCGAGGAGGAGTCTCGCGTCTCCCTGCGGGCTGTCGTTACGCGCGATGTGATCTGGATGGCCTCTAGCAACTCGTCGACGGCGTCGGCGATGGAGCGATCGGCTTCCGATGGCGAAGTCTCCAGCCGAATGGAGATCGAACCACAATCGTCGCTCGCCAGCGCCACGACAATGTCGTGGCTCCTGCGTCCGTCTTCCTGTAAAGCTTCGAAGTGGCGTCGCCATCCGACAAAATTCGAGAAGCGCACCGAATGCGCCTTGCCTATCGGTCTCGCGCGCGCGTAGGAGGTCAAGAACCAAGGAATAAAGGCAGGGTCGACGATGTCTCGCGATACGGATTGGTCATCCAAACGCTTTTTGATCCCCGTCAACCAGACGTGCGCGCGAATGACCGCTCCCGCCTCGCAATGCGCGCATTCGATCACCGCCGTCGTATGATAGCCGAAAGGCTGCAATTCCCAGCGAGAGTTGGCGCTCGACATTGTATAGGCGATCTCGTTTCCGTCGCCATTTCGAACGACGGTGAAAGGATAGCCTCGCCAAACGAGTTCGCATCCGAACTCTTCGGCTCGGACCTCTCGGACAAAAATCGAGACGATAAAAATCATGATGAACGCGCGAAGCATCGTCATGCTCCAATTTTTCTGTAAATGAGACGCGGCTACCTCACCCCACCCTATCCCCGAACAAAAACTCCATCGCCCGATCCAGCCGAATATGCGGCAAGGGCAAAGGCTCCTTGTCGCGGCCGAGGGAGGCGATCGGCGGGCGGAACTTCAAAAAGCGGAAATCGGCGTCCTCCTCGGCCAGCGCCAGAGCGTCGCCGCGGAAGACATGGCGCGGATCGGCCGGCAATTCGCCGGGGAAGATCGCGCCCTCCGCCACGCCGTCGAATACGTCGTCGCCGATGCGCTCGCCCTCGATCGGCGTGCCGACGATGGCCGCGAGCGATTCGCCGTCATGCTTGACGATGGCCTCACGCGTCGCGCGCACGGCGGCGAGCGCGATCACGTCTATGGTCGCGCCGACGCCCTCGGCCCGCTCGATCGCGCGCGAGGTGAGATGCCGCAGCACGGCCTCGAGCCGATCATGGCTCGTATGGTGGAGATGATCGGCCTTGGTGGCCGCGAAGAGGATGCGGTCGATCTTCGGGCGGAAGATCGTCGAGAGCAGATTGGAGCGGCCGGTGCGAAAGGCGGTCAGCACATCGGCGAGCGCGGTCTCCAGATCGCGCACGGCGGCGGGGCCGGAGTTCAGCGCCGCGAGCGCGTCCACCAGCACGATCTGCCGATCGAGCCGGGCGAAATGATCGCGGAAGAAGGGCCGCACCACATGGGTCTTATAGGCCTCGTAGCGGCGCTCCATCATCGCCGCGAGGCTCCCGGACGGAGGCGCCGAGCCTTCCTCCACCGGCAGCGGCGCGAAGGTCAGCGCCGGCGAGCCCTCGAGCTCGCCCGGCATCAGAAAGCGCCCCGGCGGCAAGGTGGAGAGGGCGAAGCGCTCCGTCTTGGCGGCGCGCAGATAATTGGTGAATAGCGCCGCGAGCTTGCGCGCCACATCCTCGGAGGCGGGCTCCTGCGGCTCGACGCCCGCCGTCGCGCCGCGCCAATCGGCGGCGATGGTCGCGCGCGCCGCGGCCGAGGCGGCCTCCAGCGTCTCGCGCGACCATTGCGCATAGGATTTTTCCAGGAGCGGCAGGTCGAGCAGCCATTCGCCGGGATAATCGACGATGTCTATGTCCAGCCGCGCCGGACCGGGCCGGAAGCTCGACAGCAGCCCGGCGGATTTGCGGTCATATTCCAGCGTGACGCGCAGCTCGGAGATGCGCCGAGTCGATTGCGGCCAATGGCGATCGGCGCCGGTCAGCGCGGAAAGATGCTCCTCATAGGAGAAGCGCGGCACGGCGTCGTCCGGCTGCGGATCGAGATGGGCGCTGCGCAAGCGATTCTCGGCGGCGACGCGGAAGACGGGAAGCTGATTCTTGCGGCCATGCGCGGCGACAGCGCGCGTTAGATGATGCACCAGCGAGGTGATGAACACCGTCTTGCCGGAGCGCGACAGGCCGGTGACACCGAGCCGCAAGCGCCCGCCCGCCAGAAAATCCTTGAGGCTGGCGGCGGCGACGGTGGTGTCGAAGAGAAGATCGGAAATCTGCGACAAGGTGGCGGCTTCGGCTGGATGGGAGAGGACAGCCTCATCTAGCTCCTGGCCGAGACTTTGGGTAGTCGATCGAAGCGCAGTTCCTCGGACTCGTCGTCGACTTCGGCCCGATATCCGCCCTTCCTCGGGCTTCGCGCCTCCGCCCTATCAGGCCGGGGGCTCGTCGATAGGGATCGGCCTCCCAATGGATCGCATCAGGCGCGCAAGCTCAGAATTAGCGAAAGAATGACTTTTCGTGATGCAAAGAGGCTTTTCAGACATGGCCAGCTCATCGATCGCCGGCACGAAAACCTGTATCGTTTCGCCCTTGAAGTAACTCGACGCCTCGAGTCCGATCACGCCATCTTCTATGACGACCACATAGTGACATCCATCGTCAGGCGTGTTGTGCGAACGAAATTTATCTCCGAACTCGGCATCCAAATAGGGGCGTAAATCTTTTTCTTGCTCCTTCCGGTTGAGAGCAAGTGTCGTCAGCAGCTCCGCTTTCTGCTCTTCGGAGCGCGTTTCGAGAACGGACTGCCAATGGCACAGCGTTTTATTCCAATCGAATTCCTTTCCTTTGCAAGACGAGATCAGCAACTCCTGTTCGGAACTCCCGTCTCGGGGCGTAAACCAGACGGTGCGCTCGTACATGAAATGCACGCGCACCCTTGCCTCGATCTTCTGAACCCATTCGAGCCAGCCGACCATATCGGGCCTCACATCAATGAACAAAGGTGACCGAATGCAACAATGCGTCCGCACCCCTCAGTCCGGCTCGTCGGCGACGCCGCCGCGCAGATCGCCAGGCGTCACGAAACGCTCGAGATGGCCGGCGCCTTCGCCGACCATCGCCCAATCCTCGGCGTCGAAATCCAGCACAGCCAGCGCCGCGGTCGGATATTTGGAGCGCATGCGGGTGAGCGCCTCCGGCTCGCCATCGGAGGCGAGGGCCGAGGCGAGCTCGGCAAAGCCGGGATTATGCCCGATGGCGAGCAGAGTGGATATTTCTGCCGGCGTCTGACGCACGGCGTCCAGCAGCCGATCGGGCGTCGCGAGATAGAATTCGTCGTCCAGCCGGCGCTCGACCTCCTTGGGGAAGGCCTCGAGCGTCAGATCCAGCGTCCGCTTGGCCCGACGCGCGTCGGAGGCGACGGCGAGATCAGGCGCCAGCCCGGCCTCGGCCAGATAGCGGCCGACGGAGCGGGCGTCCTCCTCGCCGCGCTTCGTCAGCGGGCGCTGGCGGTCGCCCCCCGCGGAATGGGCGTCGGCTTTGGCGTGGCGCAGCAGGATGAGACGTCGCATCATTCTTTCGGCCCGATCGCTAGACGGCGGCCCGGAGCGGAAGCGCCCCGAGCGACATTTTTTCGTAAAAGGCGCCCGCAGGCGCGCCGGAGCCTGTCCGGCCGGAAATCACTCTTTGCCGATCATAGCGAAAGTTTCGCGACGCGGCGCGCCCATATGCGTGGCGCCGCCCGCCGGTCCCGCGAGCGAAATGCCGCGCTGATCCGCTCGCGCGCGAGGTTTTCGAAGCGCCTCGGTTGCGCTATAGCAATTTCCCCAATGGCGGCCAGCCGCCGTTCCGCGCGCCCGAGGACGGAAATCTCTTGCGCGCGGCGGACTTTGTCGATTGGCGGCGCTCGCGCCGTGGGAACTGGGGGAAGGGAACGCATGATCCGCGAATTCCAATATCGTGGCGAAACTTTCAGGGTCAACGCGCATGGCGTCGCCGGGCACGAGGAGGTGTTCATCATGCACCTCGTCGAGGGCGAGGAAGAGGGCGAGATCTCCATCGATCGCATGACCGAGGAGAACGACACCAGCGCGCCGATCGACGCCATCTGCGTGATGCTGTGTGACAAGCTCATCATCGAGAACAGCATCGCCGTCGCCGATCCGGACGGAGCCTTCGCCTGGGTCGAGATGAAGACGCTGCGCGACGTGCTGCCCACCCGCGACGACTGGGCCGCGCACTGAGACGGCGCCGGCCCGCCGCGAGCGTGGGCCGGCGGCGAGTATTCTTTGTCGAGAGGCCGCTTTGTGCGGCTTCTCGACGAAAAGCGGCGCCGGAGCGCGCCACGGATTTTTACGCATGAGCTCCGACCCCGCCGCGCCCGCGGCCGAACGGATCGATTTTACGCATTTTTCGGCCGTCGATATTCGCATCGGCACGATCGTCGCCGCCCATGTCTTTCCCGAGGCGCGCAAGCCCGCCTATAAGCTCGAGATCGATTTCGGCCCTGGCCTCGGCGTGAAGCGCTCCAGCGCGCAGATCACGGTGCATTACGATGTTTCGACGCTGGTCGGGCGTCAGGTGGCGGCGGTGGTGAATTTCCCGCCGCGGCAGATCGGCAAATTCATGTCCGAGGTGCTGGTGCTGGGCTTTCCCGACGAAAATGGCGATGTGGTGCTGGTCGCGCCGGAGCGGGCGGCGCCGAATGGGGCGCGGTTGTATTGAGGATCTACTTAATTAAACTAAAATAATGATGCTAAGTCGAAGTAAAATCAGTTTATGTTAAAATCTACAGAGTCCTCAATGGCGCTTTTGACGCACGTTCTTGAAAGTCGAAAGCCATCAACAATTGTTGACTTCTGTTCAATTATGATAGTATGCCCATCTGATCGAAAGGTCCCAAGGACTCGTATAGCTTTCTCATTCAGGTATCTAACATCCAGCACGCGTGTTTTTTGGCGATCAAAAACAATAATTGTGCTTCTGTCTGGTCGTTCTATACTATAATAGTTATTTGTGTTAATAGAAAATGAGTTTTTTATTATAGAAACAATTTTTCTCCCATCAGCGCTTTCTATATCAAGATCAATATAAATGTTTCCATTTTCATTCATATTGAAAATTGCAACTGATTTCCCATTTATTCTTGCGATTGAATGCGGGAATTTGCTAGCGATGGATGCGCTGCTGCCGTATAGGAGCACAACAGAATTTTCTGTTATATTTCCGCAGGGGTTTTCCGGGATATCATCTTGGGCTGGAATTAGATATCCGCTATTTATTTCCTTTTTCGCTTCTGATTCTACAAATTTTTTTGTTAAAATTTCAAATATTTTCAACTTGCATTCTCTGACCTCGCGTAGCGTGGTTGGAAGTTCAGATTGAATCACATTCTCATAGCTGGTTGTGCTAAAATTTCCTTTTGCAGAAAATCCCAAATTGGCCAGCTTTTTTGCTAGGCCATCTAATTCTGCCTTTATTTCAGCATTGGCATTAGCGCTGATTGACTGCCCTGACGTGGTTACTATGCCACATATCCGATCAGCGGTATTTGTAATTTCGCTCATTGCAAGCTTGTTGTCGTCTGTATGAGCAGTTACGCAAGTCGAGATGAGGATCATTGCCCAGCACAAAATAAATATTAATTGCATCGCTATTCTGCTCTCCAGAACGATGACCTAATTTTCTTGGGTACGATTAACATAGAAATTCATCGTCAACAAGGTGCTGTGCTAACTGCGCTCTTGGCCTTCAGAGGCGACAGATCACGTCTGCCCCGGCCGCAGCCGATAGAAGATATGATTGCCGATCTTATCCATCTTCTTCACCGCCTTGGCCCTGCGTGGCTTCGCATAATTTGCATGGTAATGCATCGAGCGGCCGACGCTCGCGCATTGCCTGGCGCGCCCCTCTATCGGCTGATGGGGATCAAGCTCCGTAGGCGATCGCTCCTCAAATAGAGAGCGCCCCAGAGCGCTATGCCCACATAGACGCCGAACAGCGTGTGGCTGAAAAGCGGGCTGCCGATACGCATATGTGTCGCGACGGCGCCGCCGAGATATGCCGTGAGCAATATGGCCCCGAGAATGGATGTTCTCGGCATCGCGTACAACGCTGTGCTTATCAGCAAGACGAGCCCGAGCGGGACGACGGTCGCCGTCGGCCAGCCGAGCTGCGCCGTCGTTTCCAACACGACGGGAAGCTGCGCGAGCTTCATGGCCACGTCCATCATCATGAACAGGCTCACGAGTCCGGTGACGCCATAGCCGGTCCATCGCATCCAGTTTCGAGTCGCGGCCGCGTCCGATCGTGTCATATGCGCGTTCCTTGGTTCGAGGCTCGCAGAGTCGTTGCTTTCGATATGCGCCGCTATTCGGGGAGCGATGGTCTCCCGCCCTTGAGCACAGCGTAAATTGCCATGGCGTGGCCGTGACCGAGCCCGAAATCCTCTTTGAGCCACTTGACGATCTCGCCGGCCTTGACGCCTTTCTCGAGCGTTCCTCGTCGCGTGAAGCCCTTCTCCTCGGCGAGCGTCCTGAAGTCGTCGGCGTCCTTGCCCGTCTTCGCTTTGATGTTGTCGAGATAGGCTTGGAACGTCATGGTCGATCTCTTGGAGATACACATATTGAATATAGTGATATATATCTAAAATGGCGGCGAGTGGCAAGCGGCGATATGCATCAGCGCTTCGGAGCCGATCCGCCGAGGCGACGAAGACGCGCGTTCTCGACGCTGCGAAGGAGCTGTTCACGAATCAGGGCATAGACGGGGTGACGATCGCCCGGATCGCCGAAACAGCGGGCGTCGCCGCGGCGACCGTTT
>NZ_LUUM01000234.1:0-1349 GCF_001644125.1 Methylosinus sp. R-45379 | reverse complement strand
CCGGCGGCGGGATTTACTCTTATTACGGCGCTCCGCGGACTTTCGTGGGCTCATTGAAGGTGAAATTCTAAAAAAATTGGAATGAACGCTATCGAGCTACCGCGGCTCCGGTCAATTCGAGCCGCGGTAGTGCGCCACGAAGGAGCAGGCTGGCGGCATGCGTCGGGATCGCTGCTTCGCACTTCGTCGCGGTGAGATAGTTCAAATGTCAATGCTACTGACGGAGGCCGATTTGACCGCACTCGATTTGTCATCGCACCAGCCTACCGCGCGGCCGAAGACGTTCCGAAGCTGGCGCGCGGCGTGGCTGAAAATTCACCTTTGGCTCGGCCTCGCCTTGGGCCTATTTCTGTCGATCATCGGCGTCACCGGCTCTTTGCTGGTGTTTTTCCATGAGATCGACGAAGCGCTCAATCCGGAACTGCGCATCGTCACCGCGCCGGCACAAGGCAAGGCGGCGTGGCGTCCCGTCGAAGAAATCGCCGATGCTGCGCGAAAGGCCATCCCCGTCGGATCGCAGCTCGGCTTTTGCTATTGGCCCCAGCGCGACGACGAGGCTTTCCTCTTCTATTACCAAATCAAAGAGCCTGGTTCGGACGATGTCGAGACCCGTCATGTCTTCGTCGATCCTTATCGAGCCGAGGTCACGGGAACGCGCCGCTGGTACGCGGCTGGCAATCCCTTGGACGACGCCTTCGTCGCATTCTTGTTCAGGCTGCATTACGCCTTGCTCGTCCGCGGAACCGGCGATATTGCGGTGGGGATAATTGCGGTATTCGCTTTCGTCTCCACCGCGACGGGTGTTGTGCTGTGGTGGCCCCGGAACGGCAAATGGCGTGGCGCCTTCACCTGGAAATGGCCAGCGAAGTCGGAACGGCTGAGCTACGATATCCATCGCCTGTCAGGAATCTTCCTTCTACCTGTCGCTCTCGCCGTGCTGCTGTCGGGAGTCTACTTCAATCTGCCGAAGCAGTTTCGTGCAATGGTCGAACTGTTCTCGCCGCTTACCAACGCGGAAAAGCTTCGTTCCGCGGCGGCGGAGGGAAGACCCTCCGTTTCGCTCGATGATGCGCTCGAAATCGTTGCGCGGCGTTTCCCCGATGGGCGCGTCTATGCTTTGGTGCCACCACAAACACCCGACGGCTCCGTCCGCATTCACCTATTGTTTCCGGTCGGCTGGGGTGTTGAGGGCCGTCGTACGATTTACATCGATCGATACAAAGGGGACGTGCTGCATGTGAATGATCCCCTCGCTGGAAACGGTGATGGCTTCGTCGCATGGCAGTGGCCGCTGCATTCTGGCTATGTGTTTGGCTGGCCGGGGCGCATTGCGGTTTTTCTCTTCGGGC
>NZ_LUUM01000233.1:0-1133 GCF_001644125.1 Methylosinus sp. R-45379 | reverse complement strand
TCATAGAACACAACTCCGCCGAAATCCAAAGCGCGCAAAGTCGCGGCCAATCAGCGCTGAACGGTTTTGTGCAACTCGCCCTCGGAATTATTGTCCCGAGCATCGCCCAAATAGCTCTAACGATCGCCACGCTCGGCGCGGTACTGAGCGCCGATATCGCGACGATCGTCTTCATTTATGGCGTCGTCTTCGTCGGCTTCACCTATCTGGCGAACAAATGGACCAACCAGCATCTGCACGCTGCGATCGAGTCGATACAGGCCAATGCGCGTTTCGTCGGCAACGCCATGAATGCCATGGAGACTTTGCGCCATTTCGACAGCCAGGAATGGCTGCGGCGGAAATTCTCAGCCAAGGCGCGCGAGATTCGTGACAGGTGGCGCCGCTTCTGTCTGGAGCGCGTCGGATACGGCACCTTCTTTGGCGTGATGCTCGCGCTACAATTTGCGATCACTTTTTGGCTTCTGCTACCGAAATATCGGGCAGGAGCCGTGACCGTGGGCGATCTCGTCCTTTTCAACACATTGCTTTTGCAATTGAACCAGCCCTTCGAGATGGTCGGGCACGCGATCGACAATCTGGCGCGCTCTTATTCGCAATTCATGCCTTACGTCAAGATGTGGCTCGCGCCGGAAGAAGCGGATGCAGAGCAGGGGAGCCCGCTCGAGATTCGCGAGGGGCGCATAGAATTCCGGAGCGTATCCTTTTCCTATCCCAATGGCCGCGGCGTCGAGGACGTGCGCTTTGCCGCCGAGCGCGGTCGCTTGAACTTTCTGACCGGCAAGACAGGCGCCGGAAAAACGACGATCTTCCGCGTGCTTCTCAAATCGCTTGCGCCCGCAAAGGGTCAAATCCTGATCGATGGGACGGACTTGGCGTACGTTGGTCGACGCCAATGGTTTTCACACATTGGCGTCGTTCCTCAAGAGATCGTTCTGCTCAACGACAGTCTGCGAACCAACATCGTGCTGGGGCGGCAGCCAGATGAAACGAAGCTTCGGGAGGCCGCAGCCCGGGCGGCCATCCTGGATTTTATCGACGCCTTGCCCGCAGGATTCGAAACGCTGGTGGGCGAACGCGGCCTAAAACTCTCCGGCGGGGAGCGTCAGCGCATCGCTATCGCGCGCGCGCTC
>NZ_LUUM01000232.1:0-1091 GCF_001644125.1 Methylosinus sp. R-45379 | reverse complement strand
GTCGAAGTCCGATCGTCGGGCGGCGCGATGATGCGCAGGAGATCGTCCAGCGTCGGCTCGCGCCGGGCCTCGCGGGCGGCCTGGAGCAGGTCGCGCGCCCAGTCGGCGGCCTGCGCAGGCGTCGCGGCCGGCCCGGCGAGGCGAAGAGCCGAAAGGAGGTTCACATCGGCGACAGTCGAAAGCGCGCCGCCGAGTCGCCAGCGCAGCACGCGCATGAGCGATTCCGCGCCCGGCGGGCCGACGTCGACGCGTCGCAGCCGCCCGGGCCGGGTGGCGGCGGCGTCGATGACCTCGCCGCAATTTGTGGCGGCCACGATGATCACGCCCTCGTGATTTTCGAGGAGGGTCAGAACGAGGGTCACGATCGGCGCCCAAAAATCTCGCGCACGGCGGTCCATCGACGCTCTGTCCGGACATGCAGCATCGAACTCGTCGAGGCAAAGGACGCTGACGCCTACGGTCGCCGCGGCGGCGCGCGCCGCATCGAAGCAGTCCTGCATCGCGCGGGCGATCGTGCCGAGATGGCCGGCCTCGCCGCTTCGCGCGAACATTTTCCCGCAAGAATCGGCGACCAGCGGCGCCCCTAAAGCGTGAGCAAGGACGGAGGCGAAAGTCGTCTTTCCGGCGCCGGGTGGGCCGGCGAGCAGGACGCCCGTCGTCGGCATGTCGCGCCAACGGATGCGGCCGGCGCGATAGTCCGAGACGCCCGAGGCTATATCCAGCGCCAGCCGGCGGAGATCGGCGGGGGGGCAGTCGAGCGGCGGAACGTCGGCGGCGACGGCGCCGGCGTTCGCTTTCTTGGACTCCGCGGCGCGGAGGAGATTGGCGACGACATCGCGTGCGGATTCGCCGGCGCGGAAAGCGCTGACCGTCTCGGCGAATGTCAGCGCCAGCTCGGCGCCGCCGGGAATCTCCTTCGGCGCCTTGCCGCGCGCGTGCTTTCTCAAGAGCCGACGAAGAATATTCGCGTCGGGCGGCGCGACGGAAATGCGCACGTCCGCCGCCGATAAAAGCGCGGACGGCAGGAACGATTGCGGATCCTGCGAGACGCCGATGACGGGACGCCCGCCCGCGAGGCCCAAGGCCACTTC
>NZ_LUUM01000231.1:0-1235 GCF_001644125.1 Methylosinus sp. R-45379 | reverse complement strand
CGACGCTGCTGGTCGAGGCATTCAAGAGGAGAACGCCATGAGCAAGGTTGCCGACAGCATCCGGCGCGGGCTCGAGGAAGCGGTGACCTATGCCGAGGGCAGGGCGGACGAGAGCGCCTATCGCGTCCATGTGCCGGAGAAAATCGACGTAAAGGCGATCCGCACACGCCTGGACATGACGCAGGAAGAGTTCGCGGGCCGGTTCGGTTTCAGCGTCAACACGCTGCGTCATTGGGAACAAGGCTCGCGACAGCCGGAAGGACCGACCAGAGCCTATCTTCTGGTGATCGAGCGCGCGCCCAAGGCGGTCCAGAAGGCTTTGCGGGCCGTGTGACGCGCGTAGAGTGTTTTGCGACTACGCCAGAACCGCCGTTCGCGAGTATTTTTGCGCAGCCATACGACGAAGGGATTTTCAGTCTTCTCATCCTCGACTTGCCGCTGCTTCATGCCCGTTTGATTTCGGAAAGAAAGCGAGCGACGGCATGGCGGATGACACGGAATCCGAGCCGGACGACCTCATACCGGCCAACGACAATCGAGGCCCGGACGGCAAACGGGATGAACCGAACCGGGAGATGCGGCGACAGTTGGATCAGGTGACGCTCACCATCGCGCGGCTGATCGGACGACGGATCGCGCGAGATCAGTTCGCGGCGCTCGGCGCCGCGAACGACAACAGGCCCGAGGACGCACAGAACGCCGAGGACGAGGAATAGAAGCAACGGAGACCGCCCATGACCCGCGTCGCGCTCTATGCCCGCTATTCGTCAGACAACCAGAGCGAAAGCTCGATCGAGGACCAATTTCGCCTTAGCAGGGAACATGCTGGGCGCGAGCGATGGAAAATTGTGGGCGCCTATCACGACGCCGCCCTCTCGGGTTCGAGCATGATCCTGCGGCCCGGCATCCAATCGCTGTTGCAGGACGCGCAGCGCGGCCAGTTCGATGTCGTGCTGGGCGAGGCGCTGGACCGGATTTCCCGCGATCAAGCGGATATCGCCACGTTGTTCAAGCATCTGCGCTTCGCGGGCGTTTCCATTATCACTCTCGCGGAGGGCGAGGTCAGCGAGCTTCACGTCGGCCTGAAGGGCACGATGAACGCCCTGTTCCTGAAAGACCTCGCGATGAAGACCCATCGCGGTCTGCGCGGCCGAGTGGAGAAGGGCAAGGCGGGCGGCGGCCTCTGCTACGGCTATCGCGTGGCCAAGAAACTCGACGCCAACGGCGAGCCGATC
>NZ_LUUM01000230.1:0-1058 GCF_001644125.1 Methylosinus sp. R-45379 | reverse complement strand
CCCAGCTTGTGGGGCGACCGCTGCTGCCCGAGGATTCGTCGACGGTCACCCCTCGCGTCGGGAGGCGTCCATGCTTCACTCTCTGCTCGACGGGATAGGCTTTGACATAGCTCGTCTTATCCGTTTCGGGAATGACAGACAGATCCGGGACGAATTCGTCATCGAGGCAGATATCGGGCTTCCCGCCTCGCGACCCGATGTAATCTTTGTAGGCCGGAACGAGCCGATAGGCTTGGAAGTAACTGCGCCACGCGCGCCAGACGCCGATGCGCCACCTCAATTGTTCGAAGCCGGGCGTGAGTAACAGCCGGTAGAACGACGCCGATGACGCCAGAAGCAATTCAACAACGTCGACCGCGACGACCGCTGCGAAGGCGGCCGGTCGGAGGAAAGGCTTCAGGAGCCGCACAAAAGCACATCCTCGATCGGCGCCCGCCGACTTTGCGGAGGTTCCGAGCTCCGCCCGAGACGCAACAGCAACCATACGCTATCCTCCCCATTCGCCTCGCCCGGCAAGCCCAGATAGTCAATCATGTTCAGCCGCGCATTCTCGCTGGTGATCACCGAGCCGTAAGGATGCCAATAATAGCCGTGCCGCGTCAGTGTTAGCCAAAGGCGGATCATCGTCCTTCCGGCGATTACCCAATCCTCGCTGTCGGCATAGGGACCTCTCAGCCAGCCGATCGTCCCGATTCCTTTCATGGTCTGGCCATAGACCGCGCGAACGAGGTCGCGAACGCCAGGGAGCGTCCAGAAACGATGCTGGAGGAAGAAGCTTCGCAGAAGTGTCCCATTGAAAGTGAGGCACCGAGCTGAGAGACCATCTTTCAGCAAGTCTTCTTCACGCGCGTCGAACCGCAGCCATTTGACGAGTTCGGTCCTGAGTGCGTCGTCGTCGAGATCGTTGAACAGGGCTTGCTTGTTGAGCTCGACAACCCAGCCGATCGCGGCCCCGTCGCTTCGCGTTTCGAACTTGTGACCATGGCGCGCCGCCTCGTCCTCGAGGTCTCGAAGAATTTCGTGTGGGCACGAGGAACCATCATAGGGGAGGCGTGACG
>NZ_LUUM01000229.1:0-1027 GCF_001644125.1 Methylosinus sp. R-45379 | reverse complement strand
ATTGGGGAGCGCGCGAGATCTTACCTCCTCGCCAACGCGCCAAATAACCGGAGATCTGGTCTGCGGTCGCATCGGCATAGGTTAGGTGCTTCCTATCCCTCTCGATTCGGGCAACATTCTGGATCGTCACTTCGAACTGCCCTCCGCACTGCGTCGCTTTCCCATAACAGCGATACAGGCCTGCCGCGAGGTTCGCGCTATCACGGGGGCTGCTCATATCTGGATAGAAGGTCGTCAACGAGACGTTGTCATGCGTTCGGTAGCTCCATTCGCCGATTCGCTGCGTCCGGCTCTGATAGCGAAACCCCCGCGGGACAACGAGGGTGATCGAGTTCGACGATTCGTCGTCGTTCGAGCGCTCATACAAGTGAGTGACGCCGTTGTCGGCATCGTGGACGTCCGAACGAGTGGATCCATTGTCGGCCCGATCGGCTAGGTCGACGTTACGCAGAGTCCAATAATAGTGGCTCCCGAAGAGGATGGTGTAGCAGAGGATCAACATCCAAAAGCGCCTAAGGCCCAACGGGGCGATGAATCCTCGGAATGTCTCGCTGAGCCTCGTCGGATGCGATCGGTCCCTGACGATGAGCCAGAAAGCGGTGGCGCCGATCGCGCTGAAGGGCAGCATCGAATCCCACTCGCGGAACCGTGCCATGAAAAACGAAAGGAGTGAGCCCATCGCCATTGCCCGCAGCTCGATCGCGTGCTCCACGATAAGCTCATCGGTTACAGCCAATGCCCAAGCGGCAACGCCCATTAAGAGAGAAGTGCCCAAAGTGAATGGGATCTGGCGCCTCAGAGCGAAGTATTGCGGCGCGAAAAAAGGCCATGCGACGCCATAGCCAAAGAAAGCCGCGAAAGCGATCGCCGGCGGCAGGATCAAAGACACGCCAGGAACCGCAGGCGCGATGATCAGAGCTAAAAGAACTCGACGGAGCGACGGCACAGGCATCGCCGGCTGCGCTCCCTCCGTCAGCGGCGATTCGCGATGGCTGCACATCGTCACCACGACATGTCTTTCCTCCCG
>NZ_LUUM01000228.1:0-1088 GCF_001644125.1 Methylosinus sp. R-45379 | reverse complement strand
GTCCATGGATCAGGCGTCGCCTTCCTTGGGAGCGGACAGCGCCGCCTCGATTTCGGCGCGCAGGCGCGCCTCGCCCCAGCCGCCATCGATCTTGATCCCGAGTTCCGTCGCCTGGGCCTGGAGATCGGCCAAGGACTCGCCGGCGAGCGGCTCGGTAGAAGGGGCGCCGTCCCCGTTCTCGCTTTCATCGGCGCCAGACGACGGCTCATCCACCGGCTCATACACCGGCTCTTGCGCAGGCTCTTGCGCGGGCGACGCTTCCTTCACGACGATGCGCGCATGGCCGATTTTGATCATCGGCTCCATTTCCGGGTCGTATAGATAGGTGTGCCCGGCCTTCCATTGGATCGTCTTGTGATTGCGGCGAATCTGCCGCGTCTCGACGAAATAGACTTCCCGCTCTTCCATCTTTCCCGCCTCTCATTGGCCGGGCGGCGCTAGGCCGCCCGGTCGAGTGGATCAGTTCGCGCTCGGGTCGAGACGAGCCGTCGCCACCTTGCCGTAACGCGCTCCCCAGAAGATCATCACGATCGAGAGCGTCGTTGCGACGGCGTTGCCGGTCCCGACGCGAAGGCAATCGAATCCATTATCGACGTCGAGATCTTCGGCCTTCACCTCGATCTGATACTCGAGTTCCTTGGAATTGGTCGAATCGGTGGTGAAAGTGTCACTCGCCACAGCCGCTTCGGCGAGCGTGTTGCTCGCGCCTCGATCGACGTTGCGCCAGACCTTGGTGAAGGAGAGCGCCTTCTCGTCGGAATTGACGTTGGCGATATCCGTCGCCTGTTTCAGCGTGATTGCCGAACCTGTCACCGTCGTCGCATTGAGCGCGGTGATGATGATCGTGCAACGCGAATATCCCTTCATCGAGAAGCGGCGAGGCGAGGTCGAGGAGGGCGTCGTATTGGACAGAGCCACCTCTATGGCGCCCTGTTCCGACAGGCGTGCGTTTTCGGTGAGCATTGCGTGTTCTCCGAGATGGGGAAGACAGCGCCGCGACGCGGCGCCGGGTCAAGGCGAAGGCGAATGTTCAGGACGTGCGATCGTCCAGCGCCACATAATGCGACAGCGTATTGCTGCCGTTGAGC
>NZ_LUUM01000227.1:0-1850 GCF_001644125.1 Methylosinus sp. R-45379 | reverse complement strand
GTCTATGTCCCCCGTCGGCGTCACCAACGCGATATCCTGCAACATTTCGAATAGCTCGGTGCCCGGATCGGCGGTGGCCACGATGGGACGCCCCCTCGCCAACATGCCGCCGAGCTTCGACGGCAACACGAGGTCCGCGGCGCCTTTCAATTGCGTTAGAACATGAAGATCGGCCAGCGCCAATAATTCGCTCATGCGCTCGGCCGGCTGCAAAGGCAGGAAGCGAACATTGGGCAAATCGACGGACTGCTTCTGCAATGCGTCCCGCATCGGCCCGGCGCCTGCGATCACGCAATAGATATCGTATTCGCCCTCGAGCCGCCGCGCCGCGGCAATGAGCATATCGAGCGCCTGCTTAGGGCCGAGGTTGCCGGCGTAGAGCACGACGAAGGCGTCGGACGGCATCCCGAGCTCGTCACGGAACGCGTTCGTCGTCCGAGGCTCCGGAACGATCGCGGCGGTGTCGACCCAGTTGCGCAGAACCGACACTTTCTGAGGTGAAAGCCCCTTTGCGAGCAGGGCGTGCTGCATTTTTTGAGAAATCGTCACCACACGGTCGAAGCGCGCGAGGAACCAGCTCTCGAATATATTCGCGACCCGTCGGATTGTGCCGCCGTTCAAATGTCCGACCTCGAAGGCGGCGTCCACCTCGAGATCTTGCACATGAAGCAGGCTGCGGGCGCCGCAGAGCTTGGCCGCGATCAGTGCGGCCGGAGCCGACATCAAGGTCGGCTCGACACAAATCACGACGTTCGGTCGAAAACGAAAAATACGCCACGCGACCATAGGAGCCGCCGCCGCCGCGAAACTGAGCGGCGCTATAAGGCGCCAGAGCCCCGGCGCACCGGCTTTCGTCGTCATCGGACAGCGCGTCACACGCATCGAGCCGAAAGCCTCCGTGACGTACGCGCCTTTTTGGTAAGGCGCGCGCACAAACCAGCCAGGATAATGCGGCGGCGCGGTGACAATCTCGATTACGTGGCCACGCGTTTCGAGAAACTGCGCCAGCTCGGTCGTGTATTTGCCGCAGCCGATCAGTTCCGGCGCGAAATTGATCGCATGAATCAAAATCCTCTGCGCGCTGCGACGTCCCGGACCGCTAGAGAGATCTCCCTCCACCGCAAATCCGGTAGAATCTTCGTGGCCGGTCGAGACGTCGGCTTCAGCAATGAAATCTAAACCCGTCATATGGGCCTGAAATGGTCTCGGTTATCGAAGTTGCTAAGAAGTAGTCGACTGATTTTCAAAGCTGCCGCACCTCGGGTGAGCATGGAGGCTCCAACCCGGAACGCGCTGAGAACGGTGATGGTCCAATGATACGCGCTCGCGCTCACATCCTATGGACAGTTTTCTTATAGCTAGCTCGAGCTTCAGCAGCAAGCCGCTGGCACTCGCCTATCTGATCGGACGACGAAGTAGGCGACAGGTCGCTCTCGCTCATTCTGCGCCGCGCTTGTGGTAGATTCGTCGACATGACGCCAAGCTTCGATCGCGCCAGTTTCGCAGAGCTTTGTGCCGATCTGCGCGCCGAGCTGCGCGCATTGTTCGAAGCTCAGCGCGCCATGCTCGAAGCTGAACGCATCCGCGCCGATCATGAACTCGCCGCGCGCCTTCACATCGAGAGCGAGCTTGCGGCGTCGAAGGAGACGGTCGAGCGTCTGCAATTGCTCGTCAAGGAATATGAACGCGCGCGTTTCGGAAAGCGTTCGGAGAAGCTCGATCCCGATCAGTTGCAGCTCGTTCTGGAAGATATCGAGATCGCGATCGCCGAAGTCCGGGAGCGCGAGGACGATCGTGCGCGCCGCTCGGGGCGCCCGGCGACAAGCTCGCGCGCCGGCCGCGCCGCGCGC
>NZ_LUUM01000226.1:0-1319 GCF_001644125.1 Methylosinus sp. R-45379 | reverse complement strand
CATATGCCCTTTGTGACGCGCATAAATGGCCGCCTTGGCGACGAAGGCCGGATCGATGTCGAGCGCCGACGCCAGAACATCGTCGAGCTGACTCTGCGCATCCGCGTAGAAGGTGTGGTTCAGCGTTCCCGTCGCGGCGAGCTGCGCGAGTCTATGGCGCGGGGTCCGCGCATAGGCGGGGCCGCCCGCTTCATTCCGCGCATTCGCCCGCGGAAGCAGCTTTCCGACGATGGATGCGAACAGGATTTTGCTCGCCATGGCTCCGTTCCTTCTCATTGTGACGGAGCCTTTATTGCGACCAGCGTGCCAGAGGAGTCGCGCCAGCGATCTGTTGCGGCAACATATTGGTATTGAATGGTTATAAATTTCGCCGACGATGAACTGCGTGCTTGCGGCTTCCAGCTGAGCGAGCTATATAAATCGTATCTTATCTTTATGGATAAACATGATGGCGCGGCCGCGAGTGGTCATCGGTTTTCTCGGCACGACGATGGACGCCGGCAAGGACAATCGCTGGGAGCGATGGCGCCCGACTGTGGCGCTCTGCCAGCATGAAGATTTTCTGGTCGACCGGCTGGAGCTCATTCACGACAATCACGCCATTGCGCTCGCAGAGCGCGTCACCCGCGACATCGCGCAGGTCTCGCCGGAGACGACGGTCAATCGTCGAATTTTGAATTTGACCGACCCGTGGGATTTCCAGGAGGTCTATGGTGCCCTGCGCGACTTCGCCGACGCCTATTCCTTCGACACGGAAAAGGAGGACTATCTGGTCAACATCACGACGGGGACGCATGTCGCGCAGATCTGCTGGTTTCTGCTCGTCGAGGCGCATTATGTTCCGGCGAAGATTTTGCAGCTGACGCCGCCCAAGCGCTGGCGCGACGGCGGGACAGGGACCTATGGCGTCATCGATCTCGATCTCGCGCGATACGATAAGATCGCTACACGCTTCGCTGCCGAGAAGGCGCAGGCGACGTCTTTCCTCAAATCGGGCATCGCCACCCGCAACGATGCGTTCAATCGAATGATCGAGCGCATCGAGCAAGTGGCGGCGCTGTCGAAGGCGCCGCTGCTGCTCATGGGGCCGACCGGAGCCGGAAAATCACAGCTCGCGAGCCGCATCTATGAATTGAAGAAGATGCGCCATCGCCTCAAGGGTCCCTTTGTCGAGGTGAATTGCGCAACTTTGCGGGGCGACGGCGCGATGTCGGCGCTCTTCGGCCACGCCAAGGGCGCCTTCACGGGCGCGCTCGCGGATCGGCCGGGCCTGCTGCGCAAGGCGGACGGCGGCATTCTCTTTCTCGACGAGATCGGCG
>NZ_LUUM01000225.1:0-1134 GCF_001644125.1 Methylosinus sp. R-45379 | reverse complement strand
GCAGGCGTTCGAGCGCGCATTCGAACTTGCGGAGCTGAAGGTAGGCTTCTGCCAGACTTTCTAAATTCCTCTCCTCGAACACGCCCATTCGAACTGCGCGCTCGAACGCCTGCACAGAGAGAGCCGCATTGATCGGCAAGTAATATATTCCCAATGCGTTGAGGAAGGCGCCGGCATCGTCACCTTCGGCAATCGAGGAGACGTGTTTGGCGAATCCGTCGACGACATAATCGCGAATAGCTGACCAACGAGAGTGTTTGTCGGAAAAAAAACGCTTTAGTCCGATATAGCGCTTCCATCGGAACGCGGAAGGAAAATCGACGAGCGCCAAACCGAGTTCGTCGAAGAATTGGATTGCCGATCCCGGCTCATTGCGTTCGAACCCTACGAAAAGCCAGTGACAATAGCATTGCTCTGGAGATTTGTGTTTCAGCTCGGGATGCAGTTCTTTGTAGAATTTCGGATCGAACTGCAAGGCCGAGGCGACGGGAGCCAATAATTCGATGCCCTTCTCGAGCATCGCGTCGACTGCTTGCATGCGCGTCGAGACGGGTCCCGCCCATGCGGAATTCAGCAGGGAGAATTCATCGATCTTGATCGCCTCAATCCATTTGCCTCCTCCAGAAAGGCCTTTTAGGCTCATAATATCAGCGCCGGTGCAGATTCGGCTCTGGGCGAATCCGTGATCGTTCAAATCTCGAATGACCTCCTGATCGGGAACGATCCGGCCTTTGAAATAGAACTCTCTATAAATATCGTAGCTCACGGCGCAATATGCCCGCCCCTCCTTGCGACCCCATTTCAGATAATGCTCTATCGCCTGAACGTCAGTGAATGCGAGAGCACGGAGATCTTCGTGAGCATTGATATATGCGCGCGAATCGAATTGACTCGGCAGAGTTCCATAAGAGCGTTCGAAATAGTCGATCGCTTCGACAAGATTCGGGAAACGGCCTTCCTGCCGCCCGTGTCTGTTGTAATGCCCGCGGAGCTCTCTTCGGGTACGGAAGCCAACCAAATCCTTGTAGTTCGCTCGATAGAAATGTTCATCGAACGCGTCGGTCGGCGTCCTGCGATACAGGACGGCGGCCATATGGCGAAGGCCGCGCACAAGTCCTGCCTGTAGGCGATCGA